>JAKQSH010000182.1 GCA_029570245.1 Deltaproteobacteria bacterium
CTGCACGATATCGGCAAGGCTCTGACTCACGAAGTCGAAGGTTCGCACGCTCTCATAGGCGCAAACCTCGCACGCAAATACGGAGAGGCCGACAAAATAGTCAACGCCATTGCCGCCCATCACGAAGAAGAGCAGCCCGAAGGCATTCTGGCCGTTCTGATGCAGTCCGCCGATGCGCTTTCCGGCGCACGCCCCGGCGCCAGACGCGAAATTCTGGAAACTTACGTCAAGCGCCTGCGCGACCTCGAAGACCTTACCAGAAGCTTTGACGGCGTTGACAAATCATTCGCCATCCAGGCCGGTCGTGAAATTCGAGTCATTGTGCAGTCCGAGAAAGTATCAGACGACGACGCCATAGTTCTGGCCGGGGATATCGCGAAGAAAATCGAACAGGACCTTACTTATCCGGGTCAGATCAAAGTCGTTGTCATCCGTGAAACCCGTGCAGTGGGCGTGGCCCAGTAGTTCGGGCCGGTTTTTCTCTCTGTAAATTCCGACGGATTGAGCACATGCGGATTTTGTATTCGGGAGACATTTTCGGGCGCCCCGGACGACAGGTCGTAAAGGAGCTTGTTCCGGCCATCGTCGCAGCAAAAGGCATCGACATCGTTTTTGCGAATGTCGAGAACGTTTCCGGTGGTGCCGGAATCGACCGCAAGCGTCTGGATGAAGTTCTGGCGAGCGGCGTTGCTGCCTGTACTGCCGGTAACCATACCTGGCACAACAAGGAAATTCTTGAATGGATAGATGCCGAGTCGCGCCTGGCGCGTCCGGCCAATCTGCCGGAGCCATGCCCCGGAAACGATCATGTTATTGTTGCGGGGCCGGGCGGTGTGCGCATTGCGCTTGTGAACCTGCTTGGCCGACTTTTCATGGAGCCGGTGGACTGTCCTTTCCGCAAAGCCGATGCCATGCTTGAAAAGCTGGCAGGAAAGGCCGACATCATCCTGGTCGATTTTCATGCCGAAGCCACCAGCGAAAAAATGGCTCTTGGTTATTATCTTGATGGAAGAGTGACTGCAGTTCTGGGAACTCATACGCACGTTCAGACTGCCGATGAGCGAGTTTTAAAGGGAGGGACAGCCTTTATTACCGATATGGGCATGAGCGGCCCGCACGAATCCATAATTGGCGTGAGCATTGCGGAAGTTACGACTCGTTTCCTTACCGCCAGGCCGATCCGCTATTCGCCTTCGCAGGAAGGTCTTATGTTCAATGGTGTTATTATTGATGTAAATGAATCCGACTGGCGGGCGCTTTCGATAGAACGGGTCAGAATGCCACTGGAGAAAACAGAATGAGTTACAGCGTAAAAGAGCAGATGGCGATTTTAAAAAGAGGCGCCGTCGATTTATATGTTGAAGAAGACCTCGAAAAGAAAATTGCGCGTTCCGTAGAAAGCGGAGTGCCTCTGCGCGTCAAAGCCGGATTCGATCCGACTGCCCCGGACTTGCATCTGGGTCATGTTGTGCTGCTGGAAAAATTGCGGCAGTTTCAGATGCTTGGGCATCAGGTGATTTTTCTCATCGGCGATTTCACCGGCATGATCGGCGATCCTTCCGGGCGTTCGGCTACACGCCGCGCCATGACGCGCGAAGAAGTCCGCTCCAACGCCGAGACATATAAGCAGCAGGTCTACAAAGTTCTCGACCGCGATAAGACCGAAGTGCGTTTCAACAGTGAGTGGATGGAAAAAATGACAGCCGCCGAAATGATCGAGCTGGCGGCTCAATATAATGTTGCGCGCATGTTCGAACGCGACGATTTCCGCACGCGTTTCCGCGAAAACCGCAGCATTTCGGTGCATGAATTTCTATACCCGCTGGTGCAGGCTTACGATTCTGTGGCGCTGAAAGCCGACGTGGAACTGGGCGGTCACGATCAGATTTTCAATCTGCTGGTTGGGCGCGATATTATGAAGCATTACGGACTTGAGCCGCAGGTGGTGCTTACCGTTCCGCTTCTTGAAGGCACGGACGGCGTGCAGAAGATGTCGAAATCATACGGAAATTATGTCGGAATCAACGAATCGCCCACCGATATTTTCGGCAAGACAATGTCTATTTCAGACGACCTCATGTGGCGCTGGGCGGTGCTGCTTTCCAAAAAGTCGCTGGACGAAATAAACCAGACCCGCGCCGAAGTTGCCGCCGGGCGCAACCCGATGGAATTCAAGATGGCGCTGGCCGCCGAATTTGTGGAACGCTTCTGCGGAGCCGATAAAGTCGATGAAGCCGTAAAAGCTTTCCGCAAGCCGGAAGTCGAAGCCGAGAAAATCAGCAGGGCTATTGAAGGCGACAGCATAATGCTGATTAAACTGCTGGTCGATATAGGGTTTGTTGCTTCCAACGGCGAGGGCCGCCGAATGATAACGCAGAATGCCGTTTCGATTGACGGAGAGAAAATCAGCGACATGAACCACGAACTTAAAAAAGGCTTCAGTGGCATGATCCGCTGCGGTAAACGGCGTTTCGCCGAGGTGACGCTGATTTGATCTGCGGTTATGTCGCTTCCGGCGCGCCGTCGGTCAGGAAAATTCTTTAATACTTCTGATGCATTGAAAGGCTTATGCCATGCGATCGGCCATTCTTGCAGGTCTGTTTGTATTTGTTCTGTGGGCGCTGTCTGCTTCCGCAGTCGCAACGGAAGCCGTTCAGGAAAATCCTGAAGAAAACAATGATGCAACAGTGCAGAACGACGCTTCGCCTGCGAAGGGTGTTGCCGATAAAAACGATTCCGCAGCAGAAAAAGCAGAAACTCCGGGCGAAAAATCCGAAACAGACGCTGAAGACTCTGCCGGGCAGACCGGTATTGCAGCTCCGGTGCAGAATGATGCGGAAGAGGAGGGTGGAGAAACAGCTCCGCAGCAGACCGACTTCGGTTCCGATGACGACGGCACACAGCCTGAAAATGATGTGTCGGAAGATATTGCTGATCCTGTTGCGCCGTCGCAGTCCGCCGATGAGGAAAAGGCGAATGCTGCTGAAAATAACAGCGATGCGGATGCTGCTGACGAAGAGAAAAAGGAAGACGATTTTCCGAAGTCGCCGTACCCGGAGATGGAAGGGCTTTCGGATCGCAACTTCAAGCTCAGCGATGACGGCCAAGGCGACAAAAAAAAGGATGAAAAGAAAATCCGTCGCCATACCGGTTTCTATCTGCGTCTGGCTCCGGCTCTTGCCTACATGAGCTGCAAAGGCGAGGGTAAATCGAGCAAAGAAAATCTCAACAACCCCAAAGCGCAGGGCGTCGCCGGTATTCTTGATGTTTTTGTCGGCGGAGCCGTGGTTGAGGACTGGATACTGCATGCCGATCTTTCCATTGCCGCGCCGTTTGCCGAAGTGAAGGGGGTCGATAACCGCAAGCAGATCAACACCATCGGAATCGGTCTGGGTTTTACGCATTACTTCATGCCGCATAATTTATACTTCAGCAGCAATCTTTCATACGCTCAGACCAAAATGATGAAAAACAGTGATGGTCAGGTACAGGATTTCGATACTGCCAACGGCTTCAAGGTCAATGCCGCTTTCGGTAAAGAATGGTGGGTAGCCGATCAGTTCGGGCTGGGAATTTCCGGTACGGCATTCTACAGCTGGTGTACAAAAGACGTGCTGACCTGGAACATCTACGGCGTCGGAGCTGTGTTCACGCTTACGTACAACTGAAATCTCCGCGGAGCCGCCGGATATGAAAATACTGCTTGTGCATGTTCCGCAGATTTACCGCAAAGGTTCGCCGCAGGCCGGAGGCATGTTTGTAAACATAATGGCTATGGGCCTCTTTTCTCTGGCATCCGAGCTTAACAACGCCGGTCATAGCGTGCGCATTGTGCATGTCGGAATTGAAATGCTGTCCGATCCTGCATACAGAAGCGAAGTTCTTTTTGCCGCCGAGAAACCAGACCTGGTTGGCTTCAGCCTTAACTGGCATCCGCAAATATACGAAACTCTCGAAACCGCTGGAGCACTGAAGAAACAGTTCCCGTCCGTGCCGGTTTTCATGGGCGGTTTTACGGCTTCGGTGTTTGCCGAAGAGCTTCTGCGCGACTTTCCCGACTGCGTCGATATCGTCATTCGCGGAGATTCCGAAGCGCCCGCAGTCATGCTGGCTCATGCGCTGCGCGACAAACTCGGTCTGGACGGCATACCGAATCTGATTTATCGCCGCAATGGTGTTGTGGTAATAAACGAAAAACTGTGGACGCCCGGACCGCGTGATTTTTCATCATATGACTTCGCGAACTTCAGTCTGCTTAAAAATGCGGAGCATTTCTGTTCTCCGTATCTCCTCCCGCCGGGATCAACTCTCGCAAGCATTGCATCGCATCGCATATTCTATCTTGCCACCAGTCGCGGCTGCACTGTCAATTGCGCTTTCTGCGGCGGCGGACAGAACACACACCGCCAGTATTTTCATCGGACGCGCCCGCTCTTCAGAGATATAGATTCCGTTCTGCGCACCATGAATTCGGTGCTCGACTTCGGTTGGAATACTTTTTATATCTGCTTCAAAATGCCGGACGACGACAGAGCGTATTATCCTGCACTTTTTGAAGCGGCGCGTAAGCGTTTCGGGCGTGGCAGAATCAGAATGCTTTTCGAAAGCGCCATTCTGCCGGACGAAAAGTTTCTCAGTGAATTCTCCGACACCTTCAACAGCGAAGGTTCGCAACTGATTCTTTCGCCGACCTCGCACGACGAGGCGGTGCGCAGGCGCTTTCTGGGTTCGTTCTACAGCAATGAAGAGCTTGAAGTTTTTCTCGCTTCAGCGCACCTGCGGAAAATTTCCGTTCTGTTGTATTATTCGATTCTGCCCGGTCAGAATATCGCGTCCACCAGAGAGCTTATACGTCATCAGGCCATGCTGGGAAAACGTTTCGGAGCCGCATGTCAGACCATGCCCATAGAGCTTGAGCCGGGCGCTCCGTGGGCTTTGCATCCAGAACGTTACAATGTACGACTGTTGAGACGCTCGGCCCGTGACTATTACGAGCATCACCGTCGTATGTCGTGCGAAGATGTGCCCGTAAAAGAACGTCTGGGTTTTGACGATGATGATCTTGTTATGTCTCTGAAGTTTTTTGAAGCCTGGCAGAAAAAACGTGCGGCTGTTTCGATTTAAGTTCTTACGGACGGTGGCCAGGCAGATTTTTCAAAACGCTCGATCAGAGATTTGAGCAGCAGAATCTGGCGGCGCAGCTTCTCATCATTTTCGTCTATCCGGCTGAGAGTGGTAGCCATTCCGAAAAACTCCGTTTCTACCAGACTCGCTCCATTGTCTTTAAGGTAAATTCTCAACGTAGAAAGCGTTTTTCCTTCAAGCGCAACTTCGATGCGCTGGCCGTCTCGCGGCATCCTCACTTCAGATATCCCCATGCCGCGCATGGACGCGGAGGATGTATACGAATCAAGATATCTGTGCAGTCTGGCGAGCACACGTTCGGAAATTTCCTCTGTCGGAGAACCTTCTCGCATGGCCCATAATGGCGGATCGACAAAATGCATGTCCGGTTCAATGATGACCAGTCGCTTTTCTTCACTTCGTTTTTCAGGAGAATATAAAAGTTCGACGTTTCTTCCGCGTGCGAACTTCTCCCAGAAAAGGCGTGTCTCTGCAAAACCGGAGATGTTTTCAAGCGCCGAAGCGTCAAGCGAGTCGGCTCCCAATGCGCGTGTCAGGCTGATCGCCGCATGCAGGCGATGATTCAAGCCTGTGCGGCTCTGGCCGGATACGGCAGCTTCGCCGTTTATTGCTTCCGATAATTTAATACGTACTCCGCACTTGGAAGCGGGACGTGTTCCGAAGCGTGACCGGCCTTTGATTTCAATATATCTGCTTTCGGATTTGCAGTTTATGGGCGTTGCTCCATGGAAAACCGCCGGGCAGAGCGGAAGGCGGCTGCAAATACGACAGCGTGCTTCAAGCACAAGCTGTGTACGCCTGTTTCCGCTGCCGAATATCGCATGCTCGCGGATGTTCTTCTGTATTATGTTTTCAACGACATCCAATGCCGGCAGCGGCGAGCGGTACAGGCGCAGCCTGTCTTTCTCCATAAGCAGCGCATCTGAAGCGTTGCAGTCTTCTCTGTCTATTGCATGAGGGCAGGGGCATGGTGCATTGTGTTCGAATGTGAAGGACTGTTTCTGCGGCAGCAGCGTCATGGCGTCGATGGCCGGCACGCTCGGTCTTCCGTCGCGCAGAGCCGTGCGGCGCTCCGACAGAACTTTGTTTTCGGCGAACTCCGCATGCAGGAGATCGGCAGGCAATATTTCCAGCACTTCCGGCGCGAGTTCATCCGGTTTATGTATCCATACAAAATCCAGAGTTTCTTTCTGCTCACCCTCTCTGCCGATTTCCTGAAAAGGATCGCGCCGGCCCGTTGCCAGCTCTCCTGCCGTTGCAATGCAGTCGAAGCGAATGTGCATGCTTTCTGCGCCGTGAGGAACTGCGGCGCATATTCTGACGGCATTCTCCTCAAGTGTTGTCAGCGGAACAAGTCTGAATTCCGGCCCGCGCAACGGCAGTGGCTTTTTGCCGTTCTGAGTCATTTATGTCTTCAGCCGTTTTTGAATTTCTGGTCAACCACACGGAACTCCTTGCGGATGTATTCTTCGAAAGGCTGCCAGTTTTTCTGGACCCAGGGCTTCTTTATGGCCAGGCGATAACCCATTTTAAAGAACTGGCGCAGATAAGTTTTAAGCAGCGGATGCTTGTGCAGGAAGAGTGTGCCGCGAATTGTGCGCGGGTTCAGCATCAGGGCCTTGCCGACTTCGGAACCGTATACCGCTTCGGCTTCTTCCATGCTGTATTCGGCGGTGGGCATTACAGGGCGCATCTGATCGAAGCGTTCCCAGTCTGTTTCCAGCAGAACGCCCAGGGCTTTGGCTTCCTCGTAGAATTTGGTTCCGGGGTATGGCGTCGCCACGTTGGGCGCGATAACGTCCGTGTTCTTTGACAGGTAATTCAGCGTCGCCTTGAGGTCGGCGTGCGTGTCGTCCCAGCGACCCCATACCAGCATTCCGAAGACGATTATCTGCGCTTCGTCAACAAGTCGCACCGCTTCTTCGAACTTGTTGAGATTGTGCGTTTTCTGATAGCGCTTCAGCACGTCCGGCGAAACGGTTTCGATGCCCATCATTATCTGATATACGCCGGCTTTTTTCAGGCGCTTCATCTGATGTTTGTTGCGGATTACCGAATCGCAGGTGGTTTGCAGCCACAGTGCGACATTGGGTTTCAGCCTCTCCATGGCGCGCAGAAAATCTTCAACGCGCTGCTCGTCATGCAGGAAATTGTCGTCGCCCACATAAAAAACGTGGCGGTCGTAATCCATGTCGATCCACTTCAGCTGCTCGGCCACTTCCTCGCCCGGCAGCTGACGCATGGTATGCTTCCAGAAATGTGTGTCGGGACAGAAGGTGCATTTGAACGGGCACCCGCGCGAGAAAGTCATTGCCAGCGCCAGCTTGCCGCCCAACGCCGGAATTGAATATTTTTCCATCGGAAAAAGATGAAAAGCCGGGCGCGGCAGTGTCGTAATATCGAGCGGATCGGGCAGAGGCGTCTGTACGATGCGGTTTTCTGCGTTTATATACGCTATTCCCGGAACCTGCGCCAGATCGCCGCCAGACAGCCATGCGTCGATAAGGCGCGCCATCGAGACTTCGCCTTCCCACATTACCACTGCGTCGAAAAGCCCGGTGTGCAGATGATCTTCATACAGTGCGGCTGCGTGCATGCCGCCGACGACTATTTTTGTGTCCGGCAATACCGAGCGGATAAGACGTGCCGCATTTATGGGGTCTTTGTGCAGCATGGTGATCTGCGATGTAAGGCCAACTATGTCGGGCCTTTCACGCAACAGATAAGTATGCAGGTCGCGCCATGGATGGTCGGCGACGGTGCCGTCGAAGACGCTGATGTTGTATCCTTCGCGCTCAAGATAGGCTGCCAGCGCAGCCATTCCGGGCGATGGTGTGTAACCTCTGAAGAACTCCCATACTTTGTGAAGCGGGTCTATCAGGCAAATTTTAGCTGCGAGTTTGTTTGACATCGGTTCTCCTTTACTAATACTGGCGGTAATCCTGTTCCTGTGGCCGAATTGCTGTTTTCGGCGTATTTTAAAAAATTTTACAGGAACGGTACAATATTTACCAGCGAAATAAGGCTGTCATTTGCAGCATTGCTTGACTTTCGGAGTGCCGGAAAATAAAAATATACTCAAGATGCCGATATGAAAGGTCTGCTGATGCAAAAAATCTCCCTGTATATGCTTTCGGCTTTTCTGCTTCTCTGCGGGGCTTCCTGCGGCGGCGGTGGTGACGATGCCGATCCTGTCGCAGTCAAGGAATGCGAGGCGGCTTGCGCCCGCTATGTTGAATGCAACCCCAAAGGCGACGCCACGCATGCCATGGAGATTGAGTGTGCTGCGGCCTGTGCGGATTCTTCCGTCAACGCATCACTGCGTATCGACACCGCCGTTCTGGATTGTTATCGTCTCGATCTGGAATGCGAAGGATTCAACGCCTGTGTCAATTCCATCGGCATTGACGGAGACGGCGAGGAATCCAACGCCGTCTGGTGCCAGTCCTGGTGCAGACGCTGTTCTGAATGCCTCGCCAAGCAGCCTGGTTTTGGAGAAGGTATGTGCATGGAAGGCGTGGACGATCTGTGTCTTGAAGCCTGTGCGGAAAAATATGAAAGTGCAAGCGGCACCTGTGCGGATGAGTTCAATTCGTTCAATCCCAATCAGGCCACCTGCGAAGAACTGGACGACAACAACCCCTTTGAAAAAGGCTGCTGATTCGCGCGGTCGATATGGCGGGTTGAAAAATACTAATTTTGTATTCATATTCATACTGGATCGGGAAAAACATTAATGAGCAGCGGACTTCCTATTGGTCTTCAGTTGGTTGAGCTTGGGCTGATAACGCGCGAGCAACTGGATGTCGCCCTGAATCTGCAACGCAAGAAAAAAGAGCGTCTGGGCGAACTGCTTATCGCTCTCAAGTTCATATCGGAGCGTGATGTTTTGCGGGTTCTTGCCGAGCGTTTCGGTGTCAGTTTTCTGCCTGCCGACAAGCTGGCCGGAATGGAAATCAGCCGTGACGTTCTGAAGCATGTTTCTATTGATTACGCCGAAGCCAATCTTGTACTGCCGGTCTGGTTCGACCATAAAAACAACGCTCTGTCAGTGCTTTCCTGTCAACCGGGCGATCCCAGAATTTTCAAGGAAATTCAGCTGATGGTGCAGTGTCGCGAAGTTTCGCCCATTCTCGGCACCGCAGCTACCATAAAAGCCGGAATTGCATATTTCTATCGCGGAGACAAGCAGGCTTTCGACAACCTGGCGCTATCCATGATGTCCGGCGATTCGATGCTGGGACTGGCTTCCGGTGAAGAATCGTCCGATCCGATTCGTGACGATCGCGTAGAAGCGGCGCGTTCCGGTACACGCATGGCCGACGAAATTCTGTCCCTGTCGCTGCTGTCGGACAATGTATATATCGAAACTCTCAACATGCTGGTTTCGATGCTTGATATGCGTAAAGGCATTTTTCGCGGCCATTCGGCTTCGGTGGCACGTCACGTCAAGCGCATTTCCGAGAAACTCAAGCTTAAACCGCAGGAGACATATTTCAATCTTATCGCGGCCTATCTGCACGATCTGGGCAAAGGCGACGACCGTCATTTCAGCCTGCTGAATCTGAAGACGGACGAAGACCGCCGCATGGCGCAGCGGCTGTCTCAGGCTCCTTTGCGCCTGATCGAGTCGATCAATTTTCCGCCGCTTATTCCAACCATTCTCAAGCATGTATACGAACGCTGGGACGGCAAAGGATTTCCAGATGGTCTTGCCGGCGAAAGCATTCCGCGTGGCTCTCGCATAATCGCTGTCGTGGAATCATATGAAGACCTGGTGCGCGACAAGGTATGGGCCGAGAAAGGCATGCGTGAAATCTGGCAGGAACTGGCGCGCAATCAGGGGACGCTGTTCGATCGTACAGTCATTAAAGCTTTTTTCGAAACCATGCAGCAGAAAGATTCTGCGCAGGAAGCACAGGCGCCTTCAGGCGCCGGACTTTCGGTAATGATTATCGACTCCGCCGGAGATACCTTCGGAGAAGTTATGGCGCGCATGAAAGAACACGGCTTCCGCGTCATGCTCGCCAGAGATACTGACACCGCCATAAATACGCTTAAAAACAACAAAGTCGATCTGGTGCTTTCGGAAGTGGAAACCCGCCCCATTCAGGGTGTTGCATTGTGCAGGGCCATAAAAGACAACTCGGCGCTGTCTGATGTTCTGTTCGTCTTTCTTTCAGAAAAAGATGAGCAGCCGGAAGTGGTGCAGCGCTGTTTTGATGCCGGCGCCGACGATTTTTTTGCTGCACCGTTGAAGGCCGATCTGATCGTCGCCAAGCTGCGGCGTCTGCTTTCGAGCGGACGAAAAGCGCAGGCGCAGGATACTTCAGGCGTTCCGGCAAAAAGCTCAACCGTTTCCGGTTCTCTGTCTCAGGTTTCGTTGCCGGATATTCTGCAGCTTCTGACAAGCTCACGCAAAAAAGGGCTTCTGCTTCTGCGTTCACCTGATGGAGAAGGGCGTATTTATATCGCAGAAGGCACAGTAATTAACGCCGTTTCAGGGAAGCTTGAAGGCATGAGCGCCTTCAATCAGCTTATACGCTGGGAGAAAGGCGATTTCTGGTTCGACCCGGATGCGAAAATGACGGAGCAGAAAATTCACGGCTCCGTGCAGAGCATCATTCTTGAAGGTCTGAGAATCTGGGATGAAGAAAAAGCGGGCCGTATTTAGCCCGCTTTTCCTGCAATACTTTTTCTGCCTGTGTTTTATAAGCCCAGCGCCTCTGTAATAATTCCAGCCAGTTTTTCTGCCGGGACCAGTCCTGAGAACATTTCGGCACCAGGACCGGCTGCGCTTAACGGAACGTCGGCCAGAACACATTCGGCTTGTGGCGACCAGATGTTTTCGCTTATGAGAATTCCGTCAATGTCTCGCTTTTTGGCCTCTTCGAAGGTCGGATTGGGCAGACGGTCATCCTTGAAGCGCGTGCGCGAAGTCCATCCGATTACCACGCGGTGCTGCGTATCCCATTCGTCGGGGAAGCCGCTGGCGTTGCTGTCTTTGTATGACGCAACCTTGTTCATTGTGATTATGTCGTCTCTTAAATGCGGCAGTTTATGCAGATCACGCGTTACCCCGATGCCGTGCGGTCCGGCAATATCCGAATCTGAGGCAACCACCAGAAGTGTGTCGTTGTCGGGGTTGTCGTCGCTGTTGACTCTGTTTACATACTCAAGAGCGACTTTTACGCCGGTATTGAAGTCCAGCATCTGATTGATGGCGCGCTCCGTGTCGTATTCGCGCAGGAAAGTCGCCAGTCCTTCGTATTCGACCAGCAGCATGAAGCGCTTTTCTCCCTCAAGAGCCTTAAGGCCGTCTGCAACTTCATCGCCGAGGGTGGCAGGTGTTTTGAGAGTATCTTCCTTGAACGACAGATCACGCTCCTGTTTATAGGTGTGCGCATATACCAGCCCCAGGCCTTCATCCGGGCGCGAGCCGTCCAGCCCCGCCAGTTCCATTGCCGCCCCTCTGGTTTCACTGGGGCCTATGTATCCCCATGTGTATCCGCCGCGTTTCTTCAGTTCAGGTCCGAGTCCCATGCATGTTTCCGCTTTTTCGGAGCGGCTTTTTGCAACACAGTACAGAGTCTTCATGGCGGCAGGATGGCTGGGAATGACTCTGTCGGCGGAGTTGGTGCTGATTCTACCCTGTATAGGCATTGCGTCGGTGGCCAGATCGCCGTTTATTGCCGCTCTTGCCAGTGCTGGCATTCCGAACCCGGCGCCGCCGAGCGTCATAAGAATTACGTTTGTTGCACGATTGCCGAGCCTGCGGGCAGGAGTTTCTTTTTCGTAGCCTTCAAGCCCGATGGTCAGATCAAGGATGCGGTAGAAAATGTCTGGTGTGAACATCCTGCCGCTGAAGAATTCTGCTCCGACGCCCGCCGCACCTATGGAAACGTCTGTCGCAACCGGAGGCGCCAGAATATGCGTTTCTCCGCCGTCTTTTCCGGTGGGCAGATTTCCGTAAATAAGCTTCGAAAAGCGCAGCTGACGGCGCGGGTTCGCGATTATTCCGTCGGCTGCGTTGATAGCAGGAGGAATTATTTTGGACAGCACCGACCAGTTTTCGAAACGATCGACGCGTGCCGCAAAATCGAATGCAAAATGCTCTGCAGGCGCGGCGATATCTGGATAGCCGTCCTGATTTGTGTCTTTGTATGAAATATTTGCCTTAAGGCTGACATATTCAGGCCTTCCGAGCAATTGCGGATCAGTTACTCCGACTGCGGCGGCTCCGCCCGAATCGTGGCCGGATGTCGTGATAAGCAGCGTATCGTTGCGACCATCCACATATTCACGCAGCATTTTTACGACGTTGTCGAACTCCAGTTCGTCGTACATAGCGCGGTGCGCGTCGTGCAGCTGCAGCATTTTCTCGATAAGACCGCTTTCGACGACCAGAACGAAGCCTGAACTGTTCTTTTCGAGCACGGCCAGCGCCATGCTTACCATTTCCGTCAACTGCGGCTGCTCCTGTCCGATGGTGTTGCTGGTGTCAGGGGCGAGGTCCAGGCGTTCCATCTGCGGGGTCATGTGGTTGTTCGCAAACAGGCCCAGTATGCGTTCCGGCGGATTCTGCATCTGTTTCTTTAGCTGCTTGCGGTTATTTACCTCAGTAAATCCCATCGTCCGAAGTTTATAAGACAGATCGTCGAGGTTGCGGTTTCGATCAGGTCTGAAGCTGGTCGAATCGCCGCCCATAATGACCTTGAGATTGAATTTTTCCGCAGCCGTCACATAGCTTTCGGCGATGGAACGCAGGTAGTTGCGGTCGGCTGTGTGTGCCGCCCAGGCGGCTGTGGTGGCGTCCGTTACTCTGGCGGTCGTAACCAGCCCCAGTG
>JAKQSH010000197.1 GCA_029570245.1 Deltaproteobacteria bacterium
GGAGCATCTGGGTAAGCGAAATTCTTCAGTTGCTGGATGCTGTGTCCATAAAATACGAAATATATAATGAAGCTTCTCCCAATCCGCGCGATTATGAAGTAATGAGAGGAGTGGAGACGTACAACAGAGAAAACTGCGATCTGATTCTTGCCGTTGGCGGTGGCTCTTCGATGGACTGCGCAAAGGGAATAGGAATTGTTGCGAACAACGGCGGACACATTCTTGATTACGAAGGCGTCGATGAGGTTCCGGCTCCAATCCCTCCGCTTGTCTGTATTCCGACGACATCTGGCAGTTCGGCTGACGTATCTCAGTTCGCCATAATTGCAGACGTGGAGCGTAAGGTGAAAATCGCAATCGTCAGCAAGGCGGTTGTACCGGATGTGGCGCTCATCGACCCGGAAATCACCACCAGCATGAGCGCCGAACTTACCGCCCATACCGGACTGGACGCATTGACTCACGCTATGGAGGCTCTTGTATCCAACGCCAGTTCGCCCATTACTGATCTGCATGCCATGAAAGCCCTGGAACTGATTTTCGCCAACCTTCTGCAGGCAATTGAAAATCCTGAAGATATTGTCTACAGAACCAATATGTCGCTGGGCAGCATGCATGCCGGGCTGGCATTTTCTAACGCCAGTCTGGGGGCGGCGCATGCCATGTCACACAGCATCGGTGGTGTTTACGATCTGCCTCACGGGTTATGCAACGCGGTTCTGCTGCCGCACGTAATAAAATTTAATTACTCTTCCGCTGCGGAAATTTATGATAGAATATCAGCTTTAATCGGTCTTGATCTGGACGGATTGAGCAGTGACGGAAGAAGAGATGCGCTGGTTGAATATATTTTAGATTTCTCGCACAAGGCGGAAGTATCACAAAGTCTCGCATCTCTGGGCATAAACAGCGATGCACTTGAGGGGCTCAGTCGTCGGGCGATGAATGACGCCTGTATGGTTACTAACCCGGTAATTCCGGAGCAGGAAGACATTATAAAAGTTTATGAAGAAGCAATCTGAAAGACCCGACTGGAACGAACTGCGAGAAAAAGTTCTCGGTCTGGGCGAACGTTCCATGCATAAAAGCTACTACCCTGCCCTGCAGGAGAGGCTTTCGGAACTTGAGCTTTTTCGTAAACTGCTGGACCTGACGCACGATATCATACTGCTTATCGAAATCCCATCGCAGCGCATAATTGACGCAAATAAGGAAGCCCTGCGTTTTCTTGGAATTGAAAAAGACCTGCTGGTTGAAAAAACCATTTACGATTTCATCGGAGATTCGGTCAAGCCGGCGTTGGAAACTCTTCTGTTTTCAGAAGAAAGCACCGGTCACACGCACGAACTGCTGGTGCAGGCAAGCGGCAGGAGTGGCACAAAAGAAAGCAGTGAGCGCGTTCTGGAATTGACGATCTCCATCGACAGCGACAAGGAACAGAAATTTGCCCTTGCCATTCTGCACGACATAACCGACATGGTGCGAATAAGAATGGCTCTTGAAAAAAGCGAGGAAAACTATCGCCAGCTGGTTGAGCTTTCACCGTTCGCAACTCTTGTGTATGCAGACGATCACATCGTTTTCGCCAATATTGCATCCATGAATCTTTTTGGCGCTACTTTTATGAGTCAGGTCATAGGAAAGAATCTGGAAAGTTTTATCGAAAACGAATCTGACAATCCTGTCAATTTCTGCGTGGAAGACCGCAAATCGTTGTATTTCGGGGATTCAGGAGCAAGAAAGTTTCACGAGACCAAATTCAGGCGCCTTGACGGCACCGTTATTCAGGTCGAAATTTCCTGCATGAAACTTACATATCAGGACACTCCTGCAACGCTTATTGTTCTTAACGATATTACAGAACGCCGGAAGGCTGAAAAAGAGCGTGAACTGCTGATGGAACAGCTGCACCAGAGCCAGAAGCTGGATGCACTCGGAGCCCTGGCAGGTGGAATCGCTCACGATTTCAACAATGTGCTTGGAATAATCATGGGCGCAGCACAGATGGCGCTTGAGGAAACCGACAAATCCAGCCCGGCGTTTGGTGATATTCAGCAGATAATGAAAGCCAGCGACAGAGCAAGAGAACTTGTCGGTCAGATTCTTTCATTCAGCAGGCAGAGGGAAATCTTCAAGGAGCCGATAAACCTTAACGATATTCTTGTTGATACCGTAAAAATGCTGCGCGCCTCTCTGCCTACCACCATCGACATCAAAGTCGATGTAAAACCGGATGAGAAATCAATAATCAACGCCGATCCGACGCAGATCAGGCAGGTGATATTGAATCTCTGCACCAACGCCGCCCACGCGATGAAGGAATCCGGCGGCCTGCTTCATCTTTCGCTGGCAGAAGTTACATTCGAAGTGGAGTCGCTCGGTCAGACATTGAAACTTGAGCCCGGAAGGTACTTTAAACTGAACGTAAACGACAACGGTGTCGGAATGGACGCAGACACTCTGAAAAAAGTGTTCGATCCGTTCTTTACCACAAAGCAGGTCGGGGAAGGCACCGGGCTTGGCCTTACACTGGTTCACCGCATCGTAAAAAATCACGGCGGAGGAGTAAGCATATACTCCAAGCCGAAAATCGGAACGAGCGTAAGCGTGTATTTCCCCGCTGTCGGTGAGATTGCTTTTGATGCAGAAGAAGAAAATGCGCCGCAAATAAGTAAAGGGCAGGGGCATATTCTGCTGGTTGACGATGAACCGATGCTGATAGAAATGGGAAAGCGCATTATCGGTCGTCTGGGGTATAAAGTTACCGGCATTACCGATTCGGTAGAAGCTTATGCAATGTTTGCTGATTCACCGCTGGACTACGATCTTGTCATTACAGACATGACGATGCCGCGTCTGACCGGATTGAAGCTTGCCGAAAAAATTCTGGCCATCAGACCGGAAATTCCAGTGATTATTTCGTCTGGTTTTACCGATACCGCCACTGCCGACAAGGCTTTCGAAATCGGTGTCAGGGAATTTCTGCTGAAACCAGTCGGAAAGCTTGAACTTTCGCAGGCAATTGAGCGCGCACTGTCTCAGAGCTGAGAAAACTCGCTTCTTTTCTGTAGTATATTCAAAAAAAGATTGAATTGCGTATTGTTATGAGTTAGCTTACCGCCTCTTGCAGAGGTTTACTTCGTAAAAAATGTCTTTTTTTAGAGGTGGATAATGAAAAACTCAATGATTTCTATTCTTCTGCTGCTTTTACTGGCATTGTGCACTCCTTCATGCGGAGGAGATGGCAGCGATTCTGCTGACGGCGACGCCGCCGTTGATGGCGATTCTTCCTCTGATGTCGAACAGAGAGAGCCGGTCTGTGAGGCCGGAAAAGTTGTCGAATGTCCATGCGCCGGTGGCGGTAAAGGCGTCCAGACATGTGATGATGACGGCTCGAAGTGGGGCGAATGCACCGGATGTCCCGAAACTGACGGGGATATGTCTGAGCAGGACACCGCAGAGAATGACGCCGAAGTTGACGGCGATCAGGCGGAAATTGATGGCGACGACTCTGATGGCGACATGGAAAACACTGACGGCGAAACCGACTCATCAGATGGTGATTCAACGGAGACTGAAAACGAAGTAGAGCCGGAAGTCGAAGTCGAAATAGAAGCCGAGTCCGGTCTGTCCGGCAGGTGTTCGGCCAGCGGAATTCCTTGTGACGAAGAAGTCCCCTGTGAAACCGCAACATATGAAGTTCATGGCGTCTGTTCTGTTTCTTCCATGGGCTCAAACAATACGTGTATATACGCTCCACGCCGCCCGACAGGACTTGAAGACTTTACCTGCGGTGACGTTACTCAGACAAAATGCGAGAGCAATTTCGATTGCCCGGACAGCATCGGCTGCGGTGGTGTCGGCTCCGGCTGGTGCAGTTCCGGCTCGGATGAAATATGGGGAATCTGCCTGTCTTCGGCGACACTCAACATGGGCTCAACTCCCTGTGTTGACGACAGCCAGTGTACTCAGACTATTTCGAATGTTTGTGTAATTTGCGGAAACGCAAACATCGACAGTAATCAAGAAAAGTGCGATGACGGCAATCTGGTCGATTCTGACGGCTGTTCCAATACCTGTCAGTTCAACGGCGTCTGCTACAATGGCGGCATTGAAGTTTTTGGCTCGGAATGCGCTGAAGACAACGATTGCTCCGATGAAATGGAATGCAACGGAAGCAGCTGCACCTGCCAGTTCTGATACTTATTCTGCAGCGAATCGAAGGGAACAATCATGCGGTTGTTCCCTTTTTTATTTGCGGTCGGCCATGATTAAC
>JAKQSH010000203.1 GCA_029570245.1 Deltaproteobacteria bacterium
TGAAGCCAGCGCCATCGCCAGCATAACGTCAAGCACCATGAAAACCAGAAGCACAGGAAGTATTACATCGAATGAGGTCTGCGGATAAATGTCAACATGGTCAAGCAGAACGTATAGAATAAGCAGCGCCAGTCCGAAGCAGAAAACGAATACTGTAAGCAGAGCTCCGGCGCGTCCGGCCAGTGTTTCTTCGGCAGTGCCCGGAATCCAGGTGGATGTGATCAGAATGAGGAAGAACACATGGAACAGGAAGAACAGTATTCCGGGACAGATATAGATTACATAGTTGGTGGCCGGATTGTACGTGAAATTTGTATCTACTGAAATCGGAACGACTTTCGGCAGTGCGTTCTCGTTCTTGACGCCTTTTTTCTTGAGGTAGGTCAGTTGCACTCCGGCTGAAACTGTGCCGATAGCCTGCTTGATTCCTTTATATACATTCTTGCCAAGCAGAATATTCGCCATGTCGATGGCTACGGTAACCTGCGGCTCTTTGCCTTTTTTTATCTGTGTCGCCAGATCATGCGGAATCAGCACTATGGCGGCAACGGCATTTTCTTTAAAAAGCCTCTCTGCGTCTTCGAGCGAAAGAACGTCGATCTGCCGGATCGAAACTTCACGCGTGGCTTCCAGATAATGGCGTATGGTGCGGCTTATCGAAGAGTTGTCCATGTCCAGCACCGCCACCGGGATTTCCTTCATCACGATTTCGCTGTAGGTATCCATTACCAGAAAACTCATGGCGAAAAGCGTGAGAATAAGCACCTGATAGCGTCGTACGGTGAAAAGCCGTACTAATTGCCGGGCCATACCTGTAAGGAATTTCCGCATTGACTGAATGCTACTCCGTCCAGCGTACCGTCATGCCGGGGCGCAGTCCTTCGATAACTTCGACCGGACGGGCTTTGATTTCGAAGCTCTTGAGGTCGAAGCTGTTTCTGTCGTTGGTGGCGCGCCATGTGGCGAAGTCGCCCAGAGCGGCGATGTTGAATATTTTCATTTTAGCGCTTCTGTTGAGCGCCGGAATGAAAACTTCGATTTCCTGATCCTTTTTGAGTTTCGAAAGCATGTCTTCCCGCACCGCAAAAACCGCCCACAGGTCCGACATGTCAACCAGCGTGACGATAGGGTATCCGGTGGCGGTAAGTTCGCCCTTGTGCAGAATAAGCTTTGATACTTCACCGGATATGGGGGCGTACTGGATCGTTTCTTTTTTATAGCTTTCAATCTCGGCCAGAGTCTGTTTGCCTCTTTCAACCAGGGCTTCCAGTGCCTCGATTTCTTCGGTGCGCGCACCCTTCATATATATTGCATATTTTGCTTCCGCCATGGCCAGCTGATCTTTGGCCACGTTGTACTTGAATTCGATTTCATCGAATTTCTGCTGCGGAATGGCTCCGGTGTCTTTGAGCTTCAGCATGCGGTCATAGGTTTTCTGCATTATGGAAACCTGATGCTGCGCGGCTTCGAGCTCTTTTCTGACGGCATTCTTTTCTTCTTCGCGTGCGCCTTTGCGGGCCATGCGCAGTTGTGCATCCGCTGCAGCGATGCCGGCGTTGGCCTGCTCGATTTTGGCCAGAATCTCTTCCGACTCTATCTTAAGCAGCTGGTCGCCTTCTTTTACAACATCGCCTTCCTTGACGGATATTTCCATGATGCGTCCCGGAATTTTCGAAGCCACGTCAATTTCCGTGGCGTCAACCAGACCGGTTATTGTTCTTGTTTCGCCAGCCGGGCGATAATCGCAGGCGTTTGCGAATATAAGAAGGGAAAGAATGACGAGAAATAGTGATTTACGTCTCATTTAGCTCAGTCTCCCTGTCAAAAAGCTGTTTAGCCTCAAGGCTTTGCTGTCAGAAGATTCCTCCAGGGTGGGCGCGATGTCAAGAAAAAATCATGGCCGGAAATTCGTGTAACATATTCAATATGTTAAACATCACGGACTTTTTGCCGCATTCCGTCATAGACTTGAAATTTTAATGCAGAGCGTCACGGAATGTGTTTCCTTTTCAATGGGGAATTATTTCCTCATCTCTGTCGGGTGAGGTCGCCGGGCGTAAAAATTTTCCTGACTGCTCAGATTTTACGGCATGAATTCAGGAAGTCTGACGCCTGCCTGAAATTGTACTGGATGATTTAAAGCCACTAAAAATATTTGCCTTCTTGCATCTAATATGTACACTCATTCTGCCCTTAGATGGGCTTGTCGCCGTCCGGTCGTCCCCCAGACCGGCGGTATTGAAGTATTCAACCTTTGGCCGCTTGAGAGCGGTCAGGAGGAAGCGGTTGCTCCATGACAGCCAGCCAGGATTCCAGATTCAAGCCATTCAAAAAGATGACTCCTGAGGATTACGCCGCCATCGGTTTCAAATCCGGTTTGGAGATTCACCAGCAGTTGCTGACCGAGCGCAAGCTCTTCTGCCGCTGCCCGGCGGGTCTTTACACCGAGGAGGTTGACGCCGAAATTCTGCGCCACATGCGCCCGACTCTTTCGGAGCTTGGCGAATACGACGGCACCGCCCTTATGGAGTTCAAGACGAAAAAAGAAATCGTCTATCTGCTCAAGAACGAGAGCGTCTGTACCTACGAAATGGACGACGCACCGCCTTTCGAGATAGACCCCAAAGCTGTTGAAATCGCCGCCGAGATCGCGCTGCTCTTAAACCTCAATATGGTTTCCGAGTTGCACATCGCACGCAAGCAATATCTCGACGGTTCCATTCCAACAGGTTTCCAGCGCACAACCATAATTGGTGTTGACGGCTCCATTCCTTTCAAGGGGCGCAGCATCGGCATCCGCCAGCTTGGACTGGAAGAGGATTCTTGCCGTGAAGTTTCGGATGTCGGTCATCGCATCACGTTCAAAACCGACCGTCTCGGAATGCCGCTGATCGAAACAGTTACTGAACCCGACATGCGCACGCCGCAGGAAGTGGCAGAGGTGGCCGAAGTGCTGCGCCGTCTGGTGCGTGCCACCGGTAAAGTCCGCACAGGCGCCGGCGCCGGTCGTGAGGACGTGAACGTCTCAATAACCGGCGGAACACGCATCGAAATAAAAGGTGTTCCAAGCATCCGCCGCATTCCGCGCCTTGTTTACAACGAGGCCATGCGCCAATACAACCTGCTGCGCATAAAAGAGGAACTCAACTCCCGTGGAATCACAAGCGAAACTTTCCAGTGCGAAAAAGCCGTCATTACCAACCTGCTTGACAAGACGACTTATCTGCCCATCGTTCACTCGCTTGAGCGCGGAGGTGTAGTCGGCGCGGTGCTGCTTAAGGGGTATCAGGGCATACTGGCTCATCCCACGCAGGAACACACTTATTTCAGCCAGGAAATCTCCGACCGCATCAAGGTTATCGCCTGTATTATGGACCAGCCAAACATTCTTCACAGCGATTCAACCGAGCCCGGCATTTCGCGCGGGCAGTGGAACCGCATCCGTCAGCGTCTGAACGCCGGAAACGACGATACCATCGTTCTTGTGTGGGGCGATCTGCAGGATGTCAACACGGCCATGGAAGAAATCGCAATTCGCGCCCGCGAGGCCACGGAAGGCGTGCCGCCTGAAACCCGTCAGGCTTTCCGTGACGGCACCAACGGTTTCGAGCGCATTCTGCCCGGTCCTGACCGCATGTATCCAGACACCGACAGTCCGCCGCTGGCTCTGAAGGACGAAGTAATCGAGCGTCTGCGTCGCAATCTGCCGGAAATGCCATGGGATCGTCAGGCCCGTCTGCGCGGACTGGGTATTGATGAAAGAACGGCCTGCCTTCTGGCGCACTCTCCGCACTGTGTGCTGTTCGATAATGTTCTTAAGGCAAGCGCCTGCGAAGTCCGGCTGCTGGCGAACGCTCTGGTGCGCGACCTGCGCTGCTTCAAGCGCCTGGGACTTCCGCTGGAACGCCTTGACGAAAGCACAATGACCCGGATATTCAGCGCTGTTGCAAATGGTATGTTCCAGAAAGATGCGCTCTGGCATGTGCTGACGGCTGTTGTAAAAGGTGAAGTCCGTCCGCTCGATGAAATTCTGGCGGCTTTCTCTCCAAACGGCGGAGAAAAGGTCGAACTGGACATTCTCATCAAGGAAGCCGCCGATCTGCAGTTCCGCCTTATCAACAGTGCGAAGTCCAGCCGGCGCAATTACCTTATGGGTTACATAATGAAAAAACTTCGCGGGCGCGTAGCGGCTCAAACGGTCGCAGCCCGTCTGGAGGAGGTATTACAAGGCGATGGCGAATAACGACGACAAATATAAGGGCTATCGCGGCCCTGGCAAAGCCAAACTGGTCGAGCAGGGTGTGGAAGTCTGGAGTGACGTTGAGGCGAAGACCACGCGCGGAAATTTCCGTGGAATCATTCTGCCGCGCTCTGAAACCGCCGACGATATTCACATCGTGCTGAAAATCGCCTCCGGTTACAACGTGGGCCTGAGAGCCGACACCGTGCTTGAAATGAAGCAGGTCGGTTATCGTGCCGCAAACTACAAAATTCCCGAAAAGGCTTTTCCCTTCGACCCCAAAAAGCCGAAGGTCAAGCTTTTCGGCACCGGCGGCACCATCGCCTCGCGTCTCGACTATCGCACCGGCGCGGTCATTCCGGCGTTTTCGCCAGGCGAACTTTACGGTTCGGTACCCGAACTGGCCGATATCTGCAATCTTGAAACTGAAAAGCTTTTCGGCGTTTTTTCGGAAAACATGGGTCCGGAGCAATATATTACGCTTGCGAAAAACATCGGCAAGGCCATTGAGGAAGGCTATCAAGGAGTTGTTATCGGTCACGGAACCGACACCATGCACCACACCGCCGCCGCGCTCTCTTTCATGGTACAGAATTCGCCCATTCCAATCGTAATGGTCGGAAGCCAGCGTTCCAGCGACCGGCCTTCGTCTGATGCGGCACGCAATCTTATTCATTCCGTTTACACTGCCGCACATTCGGATATCGCCGAAGTTATGGTGTGCATGTTCGGTCCTACTTCAGATCAGTACAATCTGCTGCATCGCGGAACACGTGTGCGCAAAATGCATTCCAGCTATCGTTCTACATTCCGCACCCTGTCAGATATTCCGCTGGCCCGTGTGCAGAACGGCAAAATCGAAACTTTCCAGAAGGATTACCGCCGCCGTCGCTTCGACTGCAAAGCGGATGTCAAAGCGGTTTTCGATGATCGCGTGGCCATCGTTTATTATTATCCGAACATGAAACCCGACATCATCGAATCTCTTATCGACAACGGCTACAAGGGCATCATCATTGCTGGAACCGGACTCGGACACGTCAACAAACCGCTTTACAGCGTGCTTGGACGCGCCACTCAGATGGGGCTGCATGTGTATATGACGGTGCAGACCATGTACGGCTTCGTGCAGATGTACGTGTATGAAACCGGGCGCGAACTCATGCAGTTGGGCGTTATTCCCGCCGCCAACCTGCTGCCTGAAGTTGCATACATAAAACTGGGCTGGGCGCTTGGTCAGAGCCAGGATCAGGAAGAAGTCAAGAAGATCATGCTCACGCCCATCTCTCACGACATTACTGAGCGCGAGCCATACAACGGTTATCAGATACTTCAGGGCGGTATTCCCGAAGTGGACGAAATGATGTCGCGTCTCTGGAAATAAAACTGCGGGTTTCCCTTAAAACAAAAGGCCGTCTCTTTCGAGACGGCCTTTTTTCTGTATTCTGTATCAGGTTCGATTACTTTTTCGGAGGAATTACGGTTTCCTGGAAAGACTTGGACAGCTTCATCTTGACTACGGTTTTGGCCGGAATCTGGATGGTGGCGCCGGTGGCCGGATTGCGTCCGGTGCGGGCTTTGCGCTTGGTCAGGGAAATCTTGCCGACTCCCGGAACCGTGAAAGCGCCGGCGGCCTTGGCCTCTTTGGCTGCCAGAGTGGTCAGCTCATCGAGGATCGCTCCAACGGTCTTTTTCGGCAGTTCGAACTTCTCGGCGAAGTGCGTAATGACCTGAGCTTTAGTCAATGGTTTCTTTGCCATTCTTATTTCTCCTTATGGTTTTATTTTCTTTGTAAACCTACCGGCTGTTCGGAGCCGGTAAACCGCTTATCAAAATTACTTCCCGCCAGAAAATTTTTCAGGGGTCTCCCCTAACAGTGGAATGGTTTATACTTACTATACCAGCAATGAAAAATAAAGCAATTATTCCATATTGTTGAACGGCAATTTTTGACATTCCATGACATATCCAGTATAATACATTACGTATATCGGAGTGTGTCAGGCTCGAGTCGGAGAAAAGGCCACTGAAATCAGGCGTTTATGCGTGTGGTACGTCGGTTTCGATGGCCTGAGGCAAGCGGGCAGGATGCCTGTTTACAGAAAAGAGTGAAGCATTTTGAGCAGAGTACTGCTGATATCGGACGATCCCAGAATCTGCGCAGGTATAAAAAACGCCCTTGCAGGCAACGGGCACGGTCCTTTTATACTTGAGCTTGAACATTCGATTTCGGATGGGCTGGCGCGCCTGCGCAATGACGGCTTCGATGCCGTTCTGCTTGATCTCTATCTGCCCGACAGCCAGGGCTCTGTTACATACGATCTGCTCAAAAGCCAGTT
>JAKQSH010000494.1 GCA_029570245.1 Deltaproteobacteria bacterium
AATAATAAGGCCGACCTGCAGGGGCTGTACTTTCACCGGCAGGTTCGCCATGTAGTAAATGTCCTGATCGAGTTTGAAGTCAAGTATCGGAATCAGGGCACACAGCAGCAGGCCAAGTAGCGTGCCGGCCAGTGTGCCTACAGCTCCGACTATGATGCCGTCTATCATAAAAATCTTCATTACCGAAAGATTGGAAGCTCCCATTGATTTCAGGATGCTGATTTCCTTGTTTTTGTCCAGAACCATCATAATCAGCGTCGAAAGAATGTTGAAGGCCGCCACCAGAATAATGAAGGTCAGAATGACGAACATGGCGATGCGTTCAAGTTCGAGCGCCGCGAACAGATTCCGGTTGATTTCCTTCCAGTCGCGCACATTGTACGGAAAACGCCCCAGCGCCTCCAGAATCTGCTCTCCGATGCGGTCGGTTTCGTATACCAGTTCAGGCTTTACTTTGAATTCAATGCCGGTTGCCTCGTCACCGATATCTGACAGTTCCTGCAGGTCCTTGAGCGTGGTGTAGCAGAATTTCATGTCGTATTCGAACATGCCCGAATAGAATATTGCGCCTACTCGGAAATATCTGCTGGACGGAATCGGGCCGGTAGGGCCGAGTCCGCCTCCGACCGGATTTACCAGATTAACTTCGTCGCCTACTCCGACGCCCAGGTATTTCGCCATTTCCTTCCCGAGCACGATCGCCGGAAGAACCTTGTCGCCGTAAGTGTTTTTTGTGCGAGTCGAGAACTCGCGCATAAGCTTGCCTTCTTCTATCTCTTTTTCAATTGCGTCCTGTGTGTCTTTAAGCAGGCTTTCCGGGTCGTTGAGGTACTCCAGCTTACCGCTGTTTTTTCCTGCGGCTTCGATATGTCCTTTGATGTCGGTGACTTTCTGGGCCGATTCGATGTCGATACCTTTTATGAGTGCGCCGGACATGTTGCGCTGTGAACTGACCATGACTTCGCGCAGCAGGAAGGGCGCAGCCGCCGTAACGCCTGGAACACTGAGGACTTTTTCGGCGGTTTCCCGATATTCGGTGAACCCGTACACGGATTTCAGCACATTTCCGTGCGCATTTGTACCGATGATTTTGTCTCGCAGCTCTTCCGCGAATCCGCCCATGACGGAAAGCACCACAATCAGCGCACATACTCCTACTGCCACGCCGCATACTGATATCAGCGTTATGGTGGAAACGAATTTTACCGATCTGCGCGCTTTCAAATAGCGCAGAGCGATGTTCGATTCAAAAGACATCGGCCCGTCGTCTCCAGCCTAAACTTCCTTGCGCAGCAAGGGGAACAGAATTACTTCTCTGATGGACGCCTGATTTGTCATAAGCATGACAAGTCTGTCGATGCCGATTCCTTCTCCGGCTGCCGGGGGCATGCCGAATTCCAGGGCTTTTATGAACTCATCGTCCATGGGTTGAGCTTCCTCGTCGCCCATTGCCTTCTGTCTGACTTGGTCTTCCAGGCGCAGGCGCTGGTCTATGGGGTCGTTCAACTCGTTGAATGCATTGGCGACTTCCATTCCGCCGATGATGAGTTCGAAACGGTCTACCCACTCCGGGTTCTGTTCGTTCTTGCGCGACAGCGGCGAAACAGCCAGCGGATATTCGTACATGAAAGTCGGCTGGATGAAGTTGTGTTCGACCACTTCATCGACCAGTTCCATCAGCAGCTTGCCGTATACCATGTTTTCTGCGTTTGGCAGATTGATCTTTTTTGCATATGCCAGCAGTTTCGCGTGGTCTTCAATGTCTTCTCGCGAAATATCGCCGTATTTCGCCAGTGCGTCACGCACCGTAAGGCGCTGCCATGGCGGAGTAAAATCTATGATTTTACCCTGATATTCTATTTTTGTCGTGCCGTGGAGGTCCATGCAGATTTTCGAGAAGAGGTCTTCTGTCAGGTCCATCAGGTCGTGGTAGTTGGCGTAAGCCCAGTAGAATTCCATCATGGTGAATTCCGGGTTGTGCCGCGTTGAGACTCCTTCGTTGCGGAAATTGCGGTTGATTTCGAAGACGCGCTCCATTCCGCCCACCAGCAGGCGCTTCAGGTAAAGTTCAGGTGCTACGCGCAGATACAAATCCATGTCAAGCGTATTGTGATGCGTTACGAACGGTCTGGCCGCGCCTCCACCCGGAATAGGGTGCATCATCGGAGTTTCGACTTCCACGAAGTCTTTCTGGCGCAGGTAATTGCGGATGTAGCTTATGATATAATTGCGCTTTATGAAAACTTCCTTGGCTTCCGGGTTCACGGTCAGATCGACCCAGCGCTGACGGTAGCGGGCTTCAACATCAGTCAACCCGTGCCATTTTTCCGGCAGGGGCAGCAGGCTTTTGCAGATGTGGCGCAGGTTTTCGACTTTAAGCGTAAGTTCGCCGGTGCGGGTGCGCACCGGAGTTCCTGTGACGCCGATTATGTCGCCTATGTCCATGAGCTTGAAAAGCTCGTACTGCTCGTCTCCAACCAGGTTTTTCTGAATAAAAACCTGAAGTTTACCTGCCCTGTCCTGCAATATGACGAAGGCCGCTTTTCCGAATGAGCGAACCGCCATTATGCGTCCGGCGATGGTGAATTTCTCGTCGCTGAGTTCCTCGCCTTCGACATCTTTATATTTCTCGACAATTTCAGAAGTGATGTTGGTTACTCTGAAGTCGTTTGCGAAAGGATTTACACCCATTTCGCGCAGCTTTTCTATTTTTGCACGACGATTTTTTAGCAGTTCACCCAGCTCTTCCATTTTTTCACCTTTATCCAGATATGTATTCAACTCAGACGCATTACTGCGCATGTTGCCGGAATAAATTGAGTGCTGAAAATACCCCAGTTCTCCATACCAGTCAAGCAAACTAACCTTATATTTGCTGGTAAGAAATCAAAGTGTTTACACGCAGATACGGGAGGACTGCGGCGCCTTGTCCAAAAATGATTCAGCAGGAGGCCCACAACATTTGTTTAGTGTCCGAAGCATTCATATTTGCTGGAAATATCCTGCAACATGTTTTATGCTCCGCGTCAAAGATATTTTCGGTATCCAGGTGTCCTTTTCTACGGGCACCGGGCACCGCAGGCCAGGTTTTTTCGTGACAATTGCAGGAAGGCGCATGTAATGGCGAATCTCAGAAAGTGTATTGGGACTGGTGCAGTTATTTTAAGCATGTTGATTTGCCTTGCGGCCTGTGAATCCCTGGAACAGAAAGATATGCAATCCGACGGTGATACCGACTCTGAAACGCTCGAAGACGATTCTGATTCCGCTTATGCAGATGGAGACATCGAATCGGATACGGAAGAAGCTTCTGAAAACCAGGAATATTCGGAAGAATCCGAAGTTTCCGAAGACGAGGAAGAAACTGAAACTGAAGACGGAGACGCTGAAGCTGCTGATGCCGAGGCGGAGTTGCAGGAGTATGAAGAAGAAATTGAAACGGAAATCGAAGCGGACGATGGCAGAATAACTCTCGATCTTGTGGAGGGTTGCAACCCCTTTGGCTTTACCGACGACTGCCTGCCTCCTGTTCCAAGCACGTTCTTCGAAATGAGCGACGCGAACTCGCCTACCGGAGTGCGCGGCAATTATCCTGAAGATGGGGTTCCCAATTACAACGGCAATACTCATTTCGATATCCATGCCGTAAATCTGGCCGACGGCGCTTCTCCGTCCGCGCCGATTCTGCTGCATTTCGGCAAAGACATTGCTACTGATTTTCTGGTTGGCCAGCACGAACTGGCAAATTCCGTTTCACCGGATTCCGACATCGCTCTTTTCGATATGGACAGCGGCAGGCGCGTCATGTTCATGGCCGAAATGGACGCAACCTATCGCGACAAACCCAAATACGACGACCGCCACCCGCTGATAATCCGTCCTATGGAACCAATGACTATGGGGCATCGTCATGTCCTGGCAATCAGAAACGGCGTTACCGACTCCGACGGCAATTCTTTTCAGTCTCCGGCTGCATTCGCGGCACTGCGCGATGGCGTAATAACTACCAACGAGCCCATAGAAAGCAGACGCGAGGATTTTGAGGAAATGTTCGATTTTCTGGAAGAAAACGGTTATGCGCGTACCGATCTGCTGGTGGCTTGGTATTTTCATGTTTCCAGTTCGGAATGGCTGCTGGGTTCCGTGCTTTCGATGCGGGAGGAAACTCTGGATATAATGTCCGGTGATATCGACGATTATTCTTATACCGTGGACAGCGTCAGTGAAAATCCGTACTCGAACATCTGGAAAATAGTGAACGGCTCTTTCGAAGCTCCGACTTTTCTTAATGAAGAAAACAATTTCGATTACGACGACAATCATCACCCGCTGTTGCAGGCCGAAAATCAGATGTTTCCGTACACTCTGCTCATTCCGAAATCGCTCGAAAACAGCACCGAATCCGCGCCGCTGGTGATTTTCGGCCATGGAATGTTCGGCACCGGCAGAGAATATCTCACCGACAACGGACCGGTGGGGCAGACTATCCGCGAGATGGCGCAGAACGCCGGCGCAGTTGTTATCGCTACCGACTGGATAGGAATGTCCGCCGGCGACCAGCAGCTTCTGCAGGAAGAAATAATTCCAGACTTCAACCGCCTGGGCTTGATTACAGACCGTCTGCAACAGGCGCTGATAAACAATCTGACCATGACGGAGTTCGCGCTCGGTCCGTTTCAGACCGATGCGGGCATCAATCCCTTCGAACACGATCTTATCGACTCCAGCCGCGTTTATTACGTGGGTGTAAGTCTGGGCGGAATAATGGGCGCTTCATTCACTTCCATCTCCAATCGCATCTCGCGTGCGGTCCTGACCTCTCCCGGCTCTGTCTGGTCCAATCTCATCACGCGTTCCTACATCTGGGGCGGTTACGGCCTGGAGTTCATCTTCAGAATGGAATACCCCGATCCGCTTACCCAGCAGCTGGCTTTCGCATTCATGCAGGCACGCTTCGACAACTCCGACCCGGTAAATCTGACGAATCTGATATATGCCAATCCGCTTCAAGATGCTCCGGACAAAACAATATTGACGCAGGAAGGCATCGGAGATTGTGTCGTTGCCAATATTGCCACCGAAATGCTGGCGCGCGCCATAGGTGTCGGCATCGTCGAACCTTCAATCAATGCACCTTTCGGCCTCGAAAGCATCTCGGCTCCTGCTGAAAATTCGGCCATGAGCCAGTATAATCTGGTAGATTACACTTCTTCTTATATGCCGCCGGAAAGCAATGTCTGGCCGACAAGTGACAACAACGTGCATTGGCATATCTGTTTCCAACCGCACATCAAACAACAGTCTCAGGAATTCCTTTCCAGCGGAATCATCAATCAGTATTGCGATGGAGCCTGCGATCCCGACTGATGCTGATGAAATATGAAGCTGTCGCTTCTTTCCAATTTGTGATATAATTTCAAAAATGAAGTCGTCATGGTGACGCTTTGATTCCGTTTGTGCCTGCTGGGCATCTGTTCATACAGGGTGTTCGGATGAAAACAGAAAAGTACAGTGTAATATTTTCAGGCTTTTTATTGATGTCGGTCGTTTTCGGCCTCAGCGCCTGCCTGGGTGGCGATGGCGACTCCGATTTTGAAGGTGACTATGACGACATTGACGATGACACGCTGAAATGCGAGCAGGGCTTTCTGCGTTGTGACGGCAACGTGGTGCAGATATGCAGCGGTCAGGATTGGGTCGATGAGCAGGATTGCTCCGAGAACGGAAAAACATGCATCGGCGGCAGATGCGCCAGATCGGACAACGCACTGGCATCTTTGACCGGTTCCGGTTCTGTCGGTCTGGACTTCGACAAATATTCCTCCTATATTGTTGCACCGTTTTCTCTGGCGTCCGAAAACTCCATGGCTTCTTATTCCATAAGTGGGGCTGACGGTTCAAGCGCCAGGCAGCATGCAGCTTCCATTATGTACGACGACGTGCGTTTTTCGGCGGCTGTCGAGAAATTCAAGCATCGCGTCGATTTCGACCGGATTCTGAGGGAACGCGCCGTTTCAGCTTTCGAACGTAATCGTATGACGCTTTCCGGGCGGGGACGCGCCGCAAAAACAAAGTCGCAGTGTTCTCTTTCTTCTCAGTGCGGTGAAAATGAAATCTGCGACAAGGGCGAATGTCGCTCGGATGTTCCGCTCCATTTCTTCGGCTGGGAAATAACCGAAGATATAACTGCCGAAGTGGCGGCCAGGGGCGAGAAGTGCGCCATTCTGATAGACAGCCGCGATGTGGCCGGTTTCAGTTCTGAAGATGTTTCGAAGATGTTGTATAACTGCGAAAACGTCATATTGCCGCGCGACCACTTCTTTTTCGGAGAGCCGACTTATGGCCAGCTGGGCGACATCGGCGATTACGACGGCGATGGCCTGATTCATGTACTTATGACTAATCTGTGCAATGAAGAAGAAGTATGGGGATTCTTCTATTCCGGCGATTTCTATGAAGACAACGACGATGAATATCCAAGCAACGAGCGCAATATAATATATGTGGCCATTCCCGCCGACGAACAGGAAATGGTCAGTGTCATGGCTACCATCGCACATGAATACCAGCATCTGATTCACTTTGTGCGCAAGAGTCTTGGGCCGGGCATGGCGGGCGAGCCGCGTTCGCAGAGCTACGAGGAAACATGGCTGGACGAGGGGTTCGCACATCTGGCCGAAGACTTGGTCGGCTTCGGTACCGACAACGTGGCCATGGCGAAATATTATTTCGAAGATATACCGCAGACCTCGTTGATATTCGACGGCGATACAATCAATCAGCGCGCCATGGCCATGCTGTTGTTCCGTTACCTGTTCGAACGGATGGGTGGAGCGGAATACGGCGACGACTCGCCCGGATCAATCACGGACAATGGCGGCGCGGCCTTTCTCAAAGGCATGATCGACTCTGAATATTTCGGACGTGAAAATGTAACAAAAGCTTACGGCTCGCAGTGGCAGGAAATAATGCTGGACTGGCTGACCACTCTGGCTCTGGATGGCACCGGCGCTACGGACGACCCGGATTTCAATTACCGGGAGCCGATCACCGATGCATTCACCGGATATGAAATAGGCGTCAAAACGCGCGGCTCCCGCATGAGTTCATGGGGCTACCCGATAGAGCTGACGGGACCGAACATCAAGACCTTCAGCGGCAGTTCGTTCGAAGGACAGATCGAGAGCTGGGCTGCCGATTTTATCGAAATTGTGGGGTCGATCGGGAGTTCTGTTGAGTTGCAGAGCGAATCGGAAGATGAGATTTTTGTGCTTATAGGAAAATATTAAACAGAATTGCAATCTGTTATCCGGCGGTTTCAGGCCGCCTTTTTCATTGGTTTTATCGCAACCCAGGCCCACGCGCCTGTTGCCGCACCGAGCGCATCAGCCAGAACATCTGCTGCTTCGCAGGAACGTCCGGGAACAAACATCTGATGATATTCGTCACTGACTCCATATAACACGGCAATAGCAAGCGCCGCTGCAAATATTCTGACTCTGCCCGGTCGGTTTTCATGGCCGGTCTTGAATGCAAAAACCCACGCAGCCGCCAGCACCGCATAAGCCACAACATGCAGAAATTTATCGTAGTAAGGTACAATGTCGCTGTGCGGCAGCTGAGGGTGATGTGAAAGTGCGAATATGAGAGCCATTACAAACGCCGGGGCCAGGTATTTGAGCTTTTCGTGTTTCCGCTGCATGAAACCTGATTCTTTCGGGTTCAGTCCTCTTCTGAAAGCAGCCGTCCCTTAAGGGAATTCTGATATGCTGCGACTATTCGCACTTCAATCAGCCTGCCGACCATGTCGGGCGATCCGGGGAAATTGACTATTTTGTTGGAGCGCGTGCGTCCCTGCATTTCGTTGTCGCGTCGTGCCGGACCATCCACCAGCACTTCAACCGTTTTTCCTGTGTAAGCCCGGTTGGCTTCGCGCGTTATCTCTTTCTGCAACTCCAGCAGGCGTCCCAGTCTTTCCAGTTTGACTTCGCGCGGTACGTCGTCGATAAGTTTTGAGGCTTTTGTCAGCGGGCGCGGTGAATATGCGAAGGCAAAAAGCGTCTCGTAACGAATTTCGCGCATCACTTCCAGCGTGCGCTGAAAATCTTCTTCGGTTTCCTGCGGGAATCCAACTATCATGTCGCCCGAAAGCGAAACGTTCGGCAGGTATTCGCGCAGTCTGGACAACTTTCCCATATATTCCGAGCTGGTGTAGCCGCGATTCATAAGGTGCAGGATTCTGTCGGAACCCGATTGTATGGGAAGGTGCAGGTATTCGCAGACTTTGGGCAGCCCGGCCATTGCGCTCATCTGACGCTCGTTGAGCGAAGCGGCGTGACTGGTTACAAAGCGAATACGCAGCAGTCCGTCGATTTCGTTGACTGCATGCAACAGGTCCGCGAAATCAACGCCCGGCAGGTCGTTTCCGTAAGAGTTGACGTTCTGGCCCAGCAGCGTTATTTCCCGTACTCCGCTTTCGACCATGCGACGGCATTCCGCCGTAATTTCTTCAACCGGGCGGCTTTTTTCGCGCCCGCGTGTGAATGGTACTATGCAATACGAGCAGAAATGATCACAGCCTTTCTGAATGGCGACGAAAGTCGTCGGGATGAATCCTTCGACCAGAGCCGGAAATGGCGCTTCCGTTTCATCAATGTGGTAGCCACCGCTGCGGAAGGCTGTGTCCTGCACGCGGATTCGCTTTTTTTCCACTTCTTCAACCATGCTGCGTATCGACTGAATCGCGTCGGTCCCGATGCAGATGTCGAGTTGCGGGAAGCGCTCGAAAACCTTTTCCTTGATCTGCTGAGCTACACAGCCCGCTGCTCCGATGATGAGTCCGGGACGCTGTTTTTTCAGCGGCATGTAGCGACCGATGGCGGTATACAGTTTCTGTTCTGCTTTTTCGCGCACCGAACAGGAATTCACAAGTATCAGGTCTGCCTCTTCCGGTTCTGAGACAGGCAGATAATCCGGGGCCAGTATCTCCATCATTTTTTCGGAGTCGTATTTGTTCATCTGGCAGCCGAAAGTGGCTATGTATACGCCTTTTGCCAATTGGTTTCCTTTCTGATGAAAAACCGTGGGGATATTAACGGCGAAGCCGCTTTCAGTCAAGTGGCGTTTTCTGAGTCTGGCCGACTTGACCCGGAAGCTGCCTTTGTGCAGAATGGTGCGCATGGTGTTAACGAAAGGAACCCTCTTGCCACCGAGAATAAAGAGAATAATCCTCATCAGTCTCATCGTAATGTTTGTGCTTTCTCTGCCGTCTGCGCTGCTCTTCGAGGGCAGATATTTCAGCGGAGTGTTGGCCGGTTCTCTTCTGGGAAGTCTTAATCTGTATTTTCTTGCTCTCATGGTCGTAAGAATAATGGCCGACAAATCCGACAGCAGCGGAAAAGGTCCGCTGATTATGCGGTTTATGCTGAAATATGTTTTCATCGGCATATTGATGCTGGGTGCGGTTTTTCTGTTCGGCTGTCATCCTCTGGGCTTCGCCGTCGGATTTTCGAACATTATTTTCGCAATACTGATAGACGGACTTTTCTTGCGCAGGGACGGAGAAAAAATACAGAACTGAATCGCTCGTTACGGCTGCGCCAGCAGTTCCAGCGGGTTGACCGAGTTCCCGTTGAGGCTTATCTTGAAGTGCAGATGCGGGCCGGTTGAGCGTCCGGTGCTGCCTATGGTTCCCAGCGGTTGTCCTTTGGTGATGAGCATTCCGCGCACCGTCAGGAAGTCGTTCAGATGTGCGTAATAAGTGCGGTATCCGTTGCCGTGATCCAATATCACCAGATTTCCGGCGTTAGTCTTCCGTCCGGTGTATACGACGCGTCCGCGCTCTGCCGCCAGCACCAGCTCGCCTGTAGAGCCTGTAATGTCTATTGCATCGTGAAAAGACGGCTTGCCGGTGATTGGATGAATGCGTGGGCCGTAGCCGCAGGTGATGCGCGGTTCGAAAACCGGCCAGCGGAACGAAAAATCGGACAGTGAATATTCGCGTTCTATGGGAACTTCAATGATTCCGGCGTATTGTTTTTCGTGTGTCTGGTTCAGTTCAATAAGGGCGCGGTCGATGCGCACCGTAAGGCGGTTGAGGTCGATTTCCAGATGTGAAGGCAGACTGGTGTAGTAATCGTAGCTCTGCTGGGCAAAGCGATTCAGCCTGCGCTTTATTTCGAACAGTTCTTCGGCGGAAAGTGTTCTTTTCTGTTCCTGCATGTCCAGTCGTCGATGAATGGACATTATCATGGCTATCCAGTTCGACTCTTCCTTACGCGTCATTTCGCGGTCTGATTTGCGCAATGATGCTCCGGCGCGCTCTTCCTGCAGCGCCGCCGTGATGTCTTCGTCCACCGTGTCGGGCAGCGGGACGTTTTTCGCGCAGGCGGAAAAGAACAATGCTGTAAGCAACGTCAACGGCAGTGCGAAAAATATGAATACTGAAATGCTTCGCCGCATTTTATCTGTTTCGCCATTCAGAAAGGGCGCTTGATGTGTCGCGCAGGCGCAACGAAAGCACCTGCATGAAGCTGCGCAGAATTTTTACCGAAAGAAAAGCCTCGGCGTGCAGCAGTTCTTCGAAATTGTCGATATCAATTTCCAGCGCATCGCACTCTGTAAGAGTCGTTACGCTTGCCGAGCGCCTTTCGCGGTCGATCAGCGCCATTTCGCCGAAGTGTCCGCCGTTGCCTATCACGGCCAGTTCAACACCGTCTTTTTCGACTCTGACTTTGCCGTTCACCAGCACGAACATGCAGTCGCCTTCTTCACCTTCGCGGATTACAACGCTGTCTTTTTCATAGTGTCTGATGCGGGCGATATCCAGAACGCGCACCAGTTCGTGGTAGCTTAAGCGTGAAAACATCGGGATGCGTCGCAGTACCTCCAGTTTGCGTCCGGCTTCAATTTCTCCCGGCGAAAGATCGACTTCTTCGACATCTACAACCACGGCGCTGATGTTGTCTTTTCCGCCGGCTTCATTTGCGAAGTCGATAAGCTTTTCAGCCAATTCCGCCGGAGAGTTGTCCTGCGACATTCGCAGCAGTTCGCGTTCGCCTTTAAGATACCCGTGCAGACCGTCGGAGCACAGAATAAAGCGGTCGTTCTCCATGATTTCAATATGCATGGTATCGACCTGCACTTTTTCGTGAATCCCCACCCCGCGCGTAAGAACGTTTTTGAATCTGAACGATTCGGTTTCCCTGCCTCGCAGCAGACCGCGTTTCACCTGTTCCTGCAATAGACTGTGGTCTTCGCTTATCTGATGCAGTTCGCCGTCGCGCTGCAGATAAATGCGGCCGTCTCCGACATGGGCCATGAAGCCTGATGCGCCGGCGAAGAGCAGCGCCGAAATGGTGGTTCCAAGGCCGTTCTTCATCTGCCTGCGCTGAGCGATGTTGTAGAGAATTGTGCAGGCGTCCTGAACGGCTTCTTCCATGAGGTCCAGCAGCACACGCTTGCGGTTCACGCTGCGCTCCTTTATGAATGCATCTATCAGAGCTCTGTCGTTTCTGAGCTTGTGAACCATAACGTCAATGGCCATCCGGCTGGCGACTTCTCCCGCTTCGTGACCGCCCATGCCGTCTGCAACGACAAACAGATTAAGCTCTCCGTCGGCCAGACGGCTGTCTTCGTTGTGGTCGCGTTTTCTGCCGACATCCGATTTTTCGGCGAATGAAAGCTTCATTGGTATTTTCCCCGTTTCGCCCGGATTGTTTCCACCCAGAAGCATTGTTAGCAGAAATCGCCGTGAATATCAAATGCGCATGCATGGCAGAAAACTAGGGAATTCCGCAATTAATGCAGTCTGTTCCTTTCCATTATTTCCTTGCCCGGCAGGGCTTGTGTCGATAGGATATTCTTCTTTCAGAGGCTTTGCTTATGAGGAACGCCGTGACTGCTGCGAAGAGGGAGACAATCTATCTGGTAGACGTATCTGGATACATTTTCAGAGCCTACCACGCCGTGCGCCATCTTACAAACTCGAAAGGCGTTCCCACCAATGCCGTTTTCGGCTTCACTCAGATGCTTCTGAAGCTCATCAAGGATTATCAGCCGAAGTACGTCGGCATGGTTTTCGATATTTCGCGCAAGTCATTCAGAACGGAACTTTATCCGCAATACAAGGCGCACCGTCCGCCGCCTCCTGAGGATTTGGTTCCGCAGTTCGCTCTTATCCGCGACGTGGTGCGGGCTTTCGATACGCCGGTCATCGAACTAGAAAATTATGAGGCCGACGACCTCATAGGAACGCTGGCGCGCCGTTTCGAACGTGAAGGACACGATGTCCGCGTCATTACCAGCGATAAAGACCTGATGCAGATCGTCAGCGACAGAGTCAGGCTGATCGACACCTGGAAAAACCGCATCATAGGCATTTCGGAAGTCGAGGAGCGTTTCGGTGTCGGGCCGGAGCGCGTCGTCGATGTTCTGGGCCTTGCAGGAGACGCTTCCGACAATGTGCCCGGCGTGCCGGGAATCGGCGAAAAAACCGCAATTCAGCTTGTCCGCGAATTCGGCAGCATCGAAGGGCTGTTGTCCCGTCTCGACGAAGTCGCCGGAGAAAAACGCCGCGCTAACCTGCGCGACAATGCCGAACAGGCGCGGCTTTCACGCCGTCTGGTTACGCTAGATTTCGACGCGCCGATAGACATCAGACTGGAAGACATCGCCTGGAACGGCCCTAAGGCCGAACTGATAACGCCGCTTTTCAAAGAGCTGGAATTCAACCGGCTTCTGGCCGGAGTCGATCTGGGATACAAGGTCGCGCCGAAGCTCGATCGTGACTCTTATACTCTGGTGGACAGTGAAGAAAAATTCACGGCCTTGCTGGAACGCCTTTCACTGATTAAGAGCGTCACCTTCGACACGGAAACAAATACGCTCAATCCTCTGGCGGAATCCCCGCTGGTAGGGCTGGCGTTCTCTCCGCAGAAGGGCGAATCCTATTATGTGCCGGTGGCGCATGTCGGAGAAGGTGTCGTTCAGCTCGATAAGGCTTATGTGCTCGAAAGGCTCAAGCCGCTTTTCGCCGATCCGCAACGGACCTGGATAGCCCAGAACGCCAAATTCGACATGCATGTGCTGGAATCGGAAGGCGTCGTCATCGGCGGGCGCGTGGACGATACGATGCTTATGCATTATCTGCTTTATCCGGGCATGCGCGGTCACGGCCTCGACAGCATGGCGATGGACCTGCTCGGACATCAGATGATAAGCTACGGCGAAGTCACCGGCGGCGGCAAGATCGACTTCTCGAAGGTCGATACAAAGCTGGCCTGTCGATATTCAGCGGAAGACGCCGATGCTACGCAACGTCTGTTCGAAGTGTTTTCACCTGATCTCGATGCAAAGAATTTGCGGGACTTTTATGAGAAGGTGGAGCGTCCGCTGCTTCCGATTCTGGTCGGCATGGAGCGCAACGGCGTCAAAGTCGATCGCGCCGTTCTCGAAGAACTCACCAGACTCTTCGACGAGCTGATTAAACAGAAAGAGCAGGAAGCATTTGAAATCGCGGGCGAGGAATTCAATCTGGCGTCGCCGCGTCAGCTGGGCGTGGTGCTCTTCGAAAAAATGGGGCTGCCTAAAGGCCGCAAGACCTCGCAGGGCTATTCTACCGATTCTTCCGTGCTGGAAAAACTGACGCCTTTCAGTCCGCTGCCTGAAGTCGTGCTCGATTACCGTCAGGCCGCCAAGCTGAAATCAACTTATACTGATGCGCTGGTAAAGCTCATCGACCCGCGCAGCGGGCGCATTCATACCAGTTTCAACCAGACCGTAACCATAACAGGCAGGCTTTCGTCTTCAGAACCGAATCTGCAGAACATTCCCATTCGCAGTGAAGCGGGACGCATGATAAGGCGCGCCTTCGTGCCCGAAGACGGTAATTTATTTGTAGGAGCCGATTACTCTCAG
>JAKQSH010000205.1 GCA_029570245.1 Deltaproteobacteria bacterium
CTTCTATTTCGTCCGACTCTGTTTCGTCCGCTTCAACAGTTTCATTTTCACCGTCACCGTCGGGACACTGACAGTTGCACTCGGAATCGCCGTCGCTTTCAGGTGTTCCATCGTTTACCGAGCAGGTATAAAGGAAACTCATCAGCAGCAGGGCTGTCAAAGCGGCGAAGATGAGTGATGCTATTCTCTTGCTTTTCATTTCGGATTCTCCGGGCCTGGTGTGTCAGGTCTGAAACGCGAATGATATCGACGACAATTGAAAACAGTATATGAGCTGCAGCAGCAAATTCAAATCTTTTAAAAACAAAGAGGTAAAAAGCAACGGGCGGTCTTTCGACCGCCCGCATGTGCAGCTTGAATCGTTTTTATTTTACTATTAAAGAATGCTCTCCGGCTGCAACCTTTATATTCAGCATTTTTGCATCGGTGTCGTAGAACCAGCCGTTTTCGGCGTTTTCAAGCTCCGACATGGACGTTTTCTCGTTCAAGGCAGTTTCGTTGTCGCTGACGCCCGCCGGTTTCGCTTCTACAGCCATAATCTGAAATACTGCGCCTTTCTTAAACTCTTCGCCGTCTTTATAACTCAGCAACAGGCCGTCGGAGCCTGATTCCTGTGAAATTCTACAGCCGTCGAACAGCGTGAATTCGGATGCCGGGCCGGGCAGAATGACCGGATAAATTATTCCGGCGTCTGTAGCGTAAGAATCGACTTTGTCGGGCTCGGTGGTGGGTGAAATTGTATCGATTGTGGGACGCAGCAGCGGAACAATGCCGCTTTCACGTATGAACAGCGGCAGTTTATCGAGCGGAGCGGCGAAGTCTGTAAGAGTAGTTCCGCCCTCATACACTTCGCCGGTCCACCAGTCGGCCCAGCGCCCGGCAGGCAGAATTACATCACGTTCGGTTATTCCCTGGCGGTAAACCGGGGCCACCAGCAGGTCGTCTCCGAACAGATATTCGTCGAAGGGATGCTGGCCGATTTCTGGATACGCCAGTCCAAGGGAACGCTGAATCGGGCGGCCGTCTGTAAGCAGTTTCTGCGAGTAAGTCCACTCATAAGCGAAAAGACGCAGGTGCAGGCGGGTATAGATGGAATACCATGTCAGCATTTCCGCATCGAAAAGATTGTCTCCGTCGCCTTCCCAGGCTACGTCATTGCAGGATGTGCCGATCTGCATGACGCTGGAAAGCGCGGTATGCTGGAACCAGCGCGTAAAAAGTTCCTTGTCTGGCGGGCAGTGGCGATAACCGCCTGTGTCGGAGCCGAAATACGGGAAGCCGGAGGGGCCGAGAGTCTGGCTGGCGATGATTGCCGCCGGGAGTCCCCCGACTGCGACGTATGTTTCGCCATCGTTGCCTTCGCTTTCTTCACCGTGATAACTGAAGGAAGAGTCGAGGTCGCCCGGCCAGATGACGGTTGCGTATTTCTGATCGCCGTATGTGCCGCCACGACAGATAAGGAACCCGCCGTCTTCGGGCAGCATTTCGGCATATACCTTATGATAATAAATCTGATACATGGAATGCATGGTGCGTTCGTCGCTTTCGTCGAAGAACTTCCACCTGTTGCGTATTCCGAACACTCCCGGCACCACGTCTTCGGCATAGTCAAGCTTGAAACCTTCGATGCCCATTCCGGTGTAGTTGGAAATGAGGCTCTGCCACCATTCGTAAGCGTCCGGGTTGGTGAAGTCTATCGGCTTGCCCCACTTGTTCAGCAGCAGTCCGGTGACAGGCGGGAAAAATCCGTTTTCGTCGGCATGGTTGAAATACGTTACAGTCGCTTCCGATGATTCGTTATCGTTCGACATATACGGCGTATGCCACAGTGCCATACGGAATCCCAGCGAATGAGCATGGTCGATCATAGCCTGAGCGTCGTTGAATTTGTTTGTATCAAAATCGAATCCGTTTACGCCGCTGGCGTAAGGGCGGTCGATCCAGTAGGCGGTTGTGGCCAGATCGAGTTCCCG
>JAKQSH010000206.1 GCA_029570245.1 Deltaproteobacteria bacterium
GATAATGGTCAAGCAGGGCGCGCTCACGCAGGAACAGTTCGAAGACATACACGCCGAATTTCAGAAAACAAAAAAGAAACACGGCGAAATACTTATAGAACGCGGCCTAATCAGCAATATGGAACTGGCGCAGTGGTTGCGTCGCCAGGCCGAATACAAACTATACAGTGTTTTCAACTGGCGTAATGCTCGCTTCAGTTTCAAGGCCATCGACAATCTGACGCGCCAGACTTCCAATTTTACGCTGCATCCTTACGTCATTATCAAAAACGGCCTTATGAACAACACAAATGAAGACCGCCTTGATGAATTTCTGGAGCACTATCTCAGCTCCAACGCCGGTGCAGTAAAAGACACGGAAGAAATCATGCGCGAAGCGGCCTTCAGTCTCAAAGACATCCGCTGGGTGCAGACGAAGAATTTCAAGGAAGACCTTAAGAGCCTGATGACGGACCCGATATATCAGGGTTTGCAGATGAAAGGCTTCCTGATGAGCCTGATTTCTCTGGGAGCGATGAAACTGCAGCCGCCCAAACTGGAAGATGTCAAAACACGCGGCATCGCCGATATCGCAGATAAAATCGGGGACCGCCAGGAAAGCGTTCTTCAGGCCACGGCACGCGCCCATTTAAGCGGGCATGCGATATCCGTAAAAGACGCTTCCAGGCAGACAGGCGAAATATCGGTCGAAGAAATGGATCGTCTGGATTATGAACGCGCCACACAGAACATGAGCGAACAGGAGAAGCAGGATTACACCAAACTTTTCAACTGGCGGCGGGAGTTACGCGGCAAAAACCATTTTGAAGCCCTCAACCTTGACGAAAATTCCGCCCCGGAGGAAACAAAAAAGGCATTTACCAGGCTGGCGAAAGAGTGCCACCCCGATGCACAACCGTCTGAAAATAAGGAAATACGTCTTCTGGCTGACGAAATTTTCACAATTCTTTCCAAAGCACACGAAACGTTGTCTGACAAACAGAAACGTCGTAAATACATCGACGCAATGAAAAACGGCGGCGAAGGAGACGCTACAAACGAAGTCGCAAAGATCATGGCGGCAGACAATCTTTTCCGCGAGGGCCTGTCATACATGCGCAGAAAAGATTTCCTGGGGGCCAAGCAGAAATTTCAGGAAGCGCTCAAGCTGAACGACGCAGAAGGCGAATACATGATAAACATGGGCTGGGCGCATTTTAACATCGCCCCCATGGATATTCTCAACCGTCAGGAAGCCATGAAAATGATAGAGAACGGTCTGGAACGCATTCCCAAATATGCGGACGGCTACTTCTATAAAGGCTCCATATTCAAAGCGATGGGCGATATTCAGCAGGCCTATGAATGGTATCAGAAAACGCTTGAAGTCGATCGCAAACACGCCCGCGCTCTCTCGGAGCTGCGGCTTATGAAGCTCAGAGTTGAAGCAGAAAAAGATAAGAAAAAGGGAATTCTAAGCAAACTTCTCAAGCGCTGAAACAGCGAGCTTACTTGATTTCTTTTTCAAGCCTGATAAGAAGCGCATCTGCCGGCGCTTCTGAAGAAAGTCTTACGACTTCGCGGCGCGGTTTGTAGCCCTCAAGAAAAATTTCAACGTCAAGATCGCGATTCAGTTCAAGTCCGTCTACTTCTACGGGCGTCGAACCGGTAATATCTCTGCTGGATATCATTATTCTGGCGCCGGAAGGAATGGTGTCAACGTAAATACGCCCCTGCCCTTCCAGCTTGGTCAGTTCGCGATTCTCACCAATCTCCGACGCCGCCCTGCTCTGCACAAATTCATACCCGAAAGTTCCACATATCAGCGCCAGCAGTATTCCGAAGACGGCGAAAGCTATTTTCAATTTTCTGTTCTCCGTTTCAACAGCCCGGCTGATGTCTGCCGATGGCATTTGCTGCGGAAATTCCACATCGTCAAGATGCGATTCTGTTCTGAATTCAGGCGTAAACGCCGTCAGCACGGCATCCCTGCGCAATCCGGCTCTGGCGCTTGTGCGTCTTCGGATATCTTCTTCGCTGGATTGCGGAAGCTTGTTCAAAGCCTGAGCCAGACGCTGCGGAGTGACGTTGTAATTCAGGCTGCGGGCGGCTTCAAGCAAAGCAGTGCGGAATTCGCGCGCGCCGGAGAAGCGCTTCTGCGGCTTGACCGCCAGCGACTTCATTATTATTCCTTCGAGCTTTTCCGGGAAATCCGGGTCAACCATGCGCGGCTTTTTTATAATGCCGTTGGTTACGGCTGCAATGACTGATGGGTCTGACGGCTGATGCGAAAAAAGCGGCTGAAGCACCGTGCATTCATAAAGAATGATTCCCACGCTGTACAGATCGCTGGCGGCGCTGAGTTCATCGCCCATGTACTGTTCCGGCGACATATAACCCGGAGTGCCGCAGTGGTTGCGTTCCTGCTTGCAGAGACTGCCGTAAATGGCCGACTGCGCCACGCCGAAGTCGAGAATTTTCACCTGACCGCCGGGACTTATGAGTATGTTTCCGGGGTTTATGTCAAGATGAATAACTCTGCCGGAGCGCCCTTTGTCGTCTTTAATGGAGTGAATGTACCACAGCCCGTCCAGAATTTCTTTTACAATGTGTATTCCGCACTCGTAATCCCAGACTTCCCTATGGCTGTCCAGCTTTCTTAAAACAGCATCGAG
>JAKQSH010000213.1 GCA_029570245.1 Deltaproteobacteria bacterium
TCCGTCCCTGATGTGCTGCCTGTTCCAACAATGAAAATGGCGGTTACTGAAGAGGCCGATATGTTTGCGAAAAAAGATGCCACCCGTTCGTTTACTCTTGATGAAATACGCGCTGAAATCGGCGATTGCCGCCGCTGCAAGCTGCATTCCACCCGGACAAACATCGTTTTCGGCGAAGGCAGTCCCAAAGCTCGCATAATGTTCATCGGTGAAGGTCCCGGTCACGACGAAGACATTTCGGGGCGTCCTTTTGTAGGCCGTGCCGGGAAATTGCTGACACAGGCCATTGAAAACGGTATGGGCATTCCGCGCTCCGAAGTTTATATAGCAAACATCGTCAAATGCCGTCCGCCGGAAAACCGCGACCCTGAGCAGGATGAAGCCGATGCGTGTGTCGGTTTTGTTAAGCAACAGATTCAGGCTGTTAAACCGGAAGTGATAGTTCTATTGGGACGCATTCCGCTGCTTCACATTCTTGGAGAAAAAACCGGCATAACCAAAGTGCACGGCGAGTGGTACAAATTCGAAGGCATTCCCACCATGCCTGTTTTTCATCCGTCATATCTGTTGCGCTCTCCTGGCCAGAAGCGCCCTTTCTGGGAAGACCTGAAAAAGATCATGCAGTTTCTTGGCATGCCTGTTCCGGTGAAGAGCGGCGGCGACAAAGAACAGGGGGAGGGTGAGAAATGATAATGAAAACCCTGACAGTGTCTGTCGTTGTGCTGTTCGTTCTTCTCGGAGCCGGCGGCAGCGGATTGTGCTCTTTTTTTGAAGCCGGTTCAATGGCGCAGGCCGTTACCGATCCTCCGCCAGAAGGCAGCGTTTTGAAATTCGACAATGTCAGCAACGCTTATCCATCTACCGACCGCGATCCGGCGGACTCGAAACCGATGGTTTCCAGAGAAGAATCTCACAGCAATCAGGCGGTAAAGCCCGAAGGCGAATTGCCTTCAGGCGTGTGTCCGCTGATGCATGACCGCAGTGTTTTCAGAGCACATGCCCGCTATATCCGCGAGCGCGATTTCCGCAGACTTGAAATGCGCGAAGGGAACGCTGTCGTATATCACAGCAGTGGAGAATGGGGACGTATCGTCAGAGCCGGAGGAGCAGGAATAAGGCTCCTATCGACAGGCAGGGATGATGCCAGCGGAAAATGGATAGCCAGAGTGTCGTTCAGCAGTGATTTTTTATGTGGCGATGGCATATTCGAAGTGGAGGTTGATGACTGGCTTACATCGGAAATTTCAGTACTGGCTATCGGAAAGGACGTTATTGTAATTTCTGTGGCTGGCCGCCTGGCCTATATGCAGACTGAAGATGCTCCCGATTTGCAGTGGCGCACGGTTTGGGACACGGATATTTCACTTGAATATGAACAGGATCGTCCGGCTGCCAGTTCTCCTGTCACTAATACAAAGAATGCGGCCCCACGCAAAAAGATAAATCCTCGCAATGCCCCGCGCTTCAAAGGCAACCGATAGGGCGGTGTCGGATGACGGCTAGAGGCAAAAGCATCAGAACCATGTTGTTCGCAATTGCAATGCTTGCTGTAATTGTGCTTCTGGTTGTGCTGAGCCTGAAAGCCCGTTCAGAACCGGCCATCCCGTGCGACATTGACCATCTGGACCTTATTGACGGTGTTGACGAATGCATGCGCTGTCATGGTGAAACCGGAATCATTCCTCTGTCTGAACAGCACCCGATCAATCAGAAACGCTGCCTGGGCTGTCATAAATACGAGGGAAGCGAGCAATGAGTTCATGTGTTTCCTGTGGCGTGAACAGGCTGTTTGTTCAT
>JAKQSH010000230.1 GCA_029570245.1 Deltaproteobacteria bacterium
GGCGAAATGCTGTAGTTCATTCAGAACAGCCGCAGACTTCGATGTGAATTCAAGCCCGACGCCGTCCGGAAGATCGGGACGCATGGGCGGCTTTGACTTGCGCCACACAACCCTGGCCTGCAATTCAAAAACCTGCGGATATCCGGCAAAGCGTATGGAAAGCGGCACAAGTTCACCATGCTCGAAATTGTTGCCGGTTACCCATTGCAGGCCGCCAATGCCGATTTCGGGCAGAAAGTACTTGAGGAACTCTTTCTTCTCAAGAAAGCGCAGGCTGAATTTTTTGTTTTCCGAACTCATTCTTCCATTCTTCCAGTTGCCGGATTAAAGAGTATAGAACTTCACAGCCGGAAAGTGAAAGAATGTTTCCTGCAAAAATTCGGGCAGAAAGCCGGAACGATTATTGAACCGGCGTCATAAAAAGCAAATTCAGAATCATTAACAGATTGTCATCGACACGGGTATTGACAATCACCACATCATAGCCTTTTTCGCCGGAAAGATTCATTGAGTAGTCTTTTTCAGAACGGCTTGTGAATCCATCGGTTTTGACATTCAGCATGCGCTTGCGGTTCTGAATCAGCATAATCGACTCGACAGCCTCGCTCTGTTCGCCGAAATCGAAATTCAGTTTTACTTCGCGAGAGTTTTCATCGCCTACAGCACTTTTAATAACATTCATGGACGGCGCGTAAGCCTGACGCCTTAATAGCGCAACTTCTGTCACTGAGGAGGCTTTCCCCAGCTTGACTTCAACACCTTCACCGATCTCAACCCAGCCTCTTACGCCATTACTGAAAGACACGTTCGCCCAGCCGTTCCGTGCAGAATTCACGCTCAGATTTCCATCTTTTGACAGGTTCCCTACAAGTGAAGCATCCAGAGACGGACTCACCCCCTTACAGCGGCTCCGGCCTAGAATGAAGCGTGTGACAGAACTTACCTCCGAAAACAAGTCCGGTTTATGTGTTATAATATAAGCTGGCAGAGATTTGAAAGGGGTAGATTGAAATGCCTAAGAAGACGAGTGTAGAGAAGATAGTACAGACATTGCGTCAGGCGGAGGTATTGCAGTCCAAGGGGCACAGCATCACGCAAATCCCTTCTCCAATGTTGTTTAATTTCTGAAGTTCTTAATAATAATGGTCTGGAGTATTGATTTTTTCAGTTAACTGTCAAGAAATATACGGTTGAACAGGACACTACGGATTGCGTGTACAGATTCGAGAGTCAGTCAGCCGAGGCGTTTTTTGAAACGCAGACTGGCGGCCGTTATTACAGCAACACCCAGAACGGCAAGATGCAATCCTGTCTCCCATAGTTCCCACGGAGCGGCGCCCTTTACCATTATACCCCTGACAAGAGTCATGTAATATCGCAAGGGATTGAGCACAGTCAGCCATTGCACCCATTGCGGCATGTTTTCTATCGGATACACGAAACCGGAAAGCATTACAGCGGGAAGAATGATGAAAAATGCATTCATCATGGCCTGTTGCTGTGTCGCGCTTACGGTGGAGATAAAAAGACCAAGACCGAGAGTTGCCATAAGAAAGACAGTCGAAACACCCAACAGCCCCCATAATGGCCCCATCGTTGGAATATCGAAAACCACCGCAGCCAGCATTACAATAAGCAATACATCCACCAGTCCCATTATGGCAAACGGCAAAGTCTTACCCACTATCAACTGCCACGGGCGCAAAGGCGTCACCATGATCTGCTCAAGAGTTCCAATTTCCTTTTCACGCGTCAATCCCATTGAAGTCAGCAGCATGGTTATGACAATCAGCACCATGCCAAGCACTGCCGGAACGAAGAACACTGCGGAACGCATGCGAGGATTGAACCAGGCCCGAGATTGAATTTCAATGCGTGGAAGCAGAGTATCGGCACTGCGTCCCATGGCCTGAATGCGTTCACGCGCAGTAACTCGGACACGCTCGGCAGCATTATGATTCAGAATCTGCGCAATCTGCTGTCCGGCCCGCAGAGCGGTATTTGAGTCAGAACCGTCCATAACAATCTGAATTTCACCTGATCCCAGTGCAAGGTCTTTTGAAAAACCGGACGGAATAACAACGGCCAGAGCGGTCCGTCCCAGCAGAATATCATTTTCGGCATCATTTTCATTCCAGGTGAAACTCACCACGTTGAAACCGTCATTTTCGATTATCAGGCGGGCGATGTTCCTGCTTTCAAGCGTTCTATCGAGATCAACCATCGTCACCGGCTGCGCGGTTAGATCGAGATTGATTGCAAAACCGAAAAGCACAGTTTGAATAAGTGGCACTACCAGAATAACCATAAGCATGCGCTTATCGCGAAAAGTCTGGATGAATTCCTTTTTCATAACACGGCCTAAGACGCGCAGCATTAAGCCACCTCGGTTTTGAAGCGCAACGAACACAGCAGCAATATAACAACCAGATATATCAGCAGAGCCGTCAGTTCCGGCTGCAGAGCCGAAAGCGGCAAGTCTTTCAGGAAGAGCCCGCGCAAAGCTACAAGATAATAGCGCGCAGGAAATATATAAGTAATGGCCTGCACAATTGAAGGCATCGAAGCGATTGGCGTCATAAAACCGGACAGAATAAGCGACGGAAGCATCGAAGTCAGAATGGCCATCTGCATGGCAAGCTGCTGCTGGCGTGTAATAATCGAAATCAGCAGCCCCCAGGCAAGCCCGCCAAGGAGAAAAACAACTGATATGAGCAGCAGAGCACCAATATTGCCGCGCAGTGGAACTTTGAAAAGCAGAATGCCGCTGACTGCGATAAGAAGCAACTGCCCCAGACCGATTACAAAATATGGAATGATTTTGCCTATCGCTATTTCCATGCCATTGACCGGCGTAACCAGCAATTGTTCCATGGTGCCGTTTTCCCATTCTTTAGCAACAGTCAATGCCATAAGTATGGAAGTCATCATGGACATGATGAGTGCGATCAGACCCGGCACCATGAACCACTGGGAATTGAGAGATGGATTGAACCAGTTGCGAGATTTGATGCTGAAAGGCGCACCCTTCATTCCACCACCAGAAAGACCGTTGCGCTCAAGCGTATTGACTATCATTCTGAAAGACAGCATCTGTTCGATGGCCTGGGCATAACCGATGGTTATGTCGGCCACATTTGCGTCGGCTCCGTCAACAATAAGCTGAGCACGAGCAGTATTTCCGCGTTCGGCGTCGCGTTCGAAGCCGTGCGGAATTATCAGTGCGGCTTTGGCCTCATAGCGGCGGAAACGCTGAAGTACGGTTTTTTCATTATCCGGCCTTTCAACTACCGTAAAATATCCGCTGCGTTCGAATGCTCCCGACAACTCACGGGAAAGCGGAGTATGGTCGCTGTCAACCACTATAAGAGCAATATCTTCGACATCCATTGTCAGCGCATATCCGAACAGCAGAAGCAGCACCAGCGGAATTCCAAGAGCCATCCAGAGAGTTCTGAAATCGCGCACAATATGCCGCGTTTCTTTCCAGGCCAGTTGCAGTATGCGTCCGAACATCAACGCTCGACCTTTCCGATAACGGTTATAAAAACATCCTCAAGGGTCACCCTGGCAATGCTTATGTCGCACGCATCAAGACCTTTTCTACGGCATATTTCAAAAAAAGCGCCACAGGGGTCTTCCTGATCTCTAAACACCACATGAAAGGCGGCTCCGAACGGCTGAATGTCCATAATGTCGGACTCGCCTGAAAGCTTCTCGCGCACATCTCGTATGGATGAATGACATTCGAAATTCAGCAGAACACCACCAAGCGCATTGCGTTTGAGATTCGCCGGAGTATCGAGCGCAACAATTCTACCGCGACTCATCAGAGCGATGCGGTCGCACTGTTCGACTTCGTCCATATAGTGAGTAGTAACAAATACTGTAATACCACGACCGGACAGCGTTCGAATAAGGTCCCAGAAAAGACGGCGCGCAGCCGGCGCAACGCCCGCAGTAGGTTCGTCCAGAAAAATCATTTCCGGCTCGTGCAGCAATGCCGCGCCCAGAGCCAGACGCTGCTTGAGTCCGCCGGACAGTGTTGAAGTAAGGCGTTTTTCCTGGCCGGCCAAGCCGGACATTTCCACAGCCCAGCTCTTGCGCTCCGAAAGCCTGCGGGGCGGGACACCATATATGCCGCCGAAGAAATCGAGGTTCTCGCTTACTGTCAGGTCCGGGTATAGTGAGAATTTCTGCGACATATAGCCGACATGCGGCTTGACTTTTTCGAGGTCGCGCATGATGTCGTAACCAAGCACATGCCCCTGTCCAGAACTTGGGGCAAGAAGACCGCACAGAATGCGTATTGTTGTAGATTTTCCTGCACCGTTGGCCCCCAGAAAGCCGAAAACCTCGCCGCGCCTGACGTGAAACGAAATTCCATCAACAGCGCGGAATGCGCCAAAAACGCGCGTGAGATTCTGTACGTCAATAACATGTTCCATAGCGCCGGCAGTGGTCGCCACAGCTTGTGCAGCTTGCGCAGTCATTGCGCCACCTTCGCATCCGGAAGTTTTTCGCTTGTAATATGCATGAAAATGTCTTCGAAAGAAGGAGTAACAATATCGAGCCGAACTACTTCTGATCCCCAGGAAATGATCTTCTGTTTTAAAATCTCCGAATATTCAACGCCATGCGGCGAAATAACATGCATGGCGCGCCCCATAAGATAAGCCTGGCTTACGCCGTCAAGCGCCAGCAGGCCGGAAACGTCAGTCAGAACCGGCGAAGTTTCAATCTCGAAAAGAGTCTGGGTAAAACTTTGCTTCAAGCTGGCCGGACTGTCGGATGCAACGATTCTGCCGTCAAGCAGCAGTCCCACTTTAGAACAGCGCTCTGCTTCGTCCATATACGGCGTACTGACAAGCACAGCCACGCCTTCTCCGACAAGTTCATATAAAAACGCCCACAATTCACGACGGCTTATCGGATCGACACCGTTAGTAGGTTCGTCAAGCAGCAGCAGACGCGGCTCGTGTACCAGCGCACAGGCCAGCGCCAGCTTTTTGTACATACCGCCCGAAAGCGCACGGGCAGGTCTGTCTCGGAAACGATCCAGACGTGCGATATCGAGCAGACGCTTTTCGCGCTCAATCAGAACTTTGCGCGACACACCGAACATTCGTGCGAAAAAACGCAGATTTTCCTGAACAGACAGATCGCCGTAAAGGCTGTATTGCTGAGGCATATATCCCATATGAGCGCGGGCTTCCCGGCGTTTTTCTGGGATTCTGTGCCCAAGAACTGAAATTTCGCCGCCGTCCTGACGAACCAGACCGCATATCATGCGCATTGAAGTCGTTTTGCCCGCGCCATCCGGCCCCATAAGGCCATATACTTCTCCAGGTTCAATTCGCATCGAAACATCATTGACGGCATGAATGCTTCCGAATGATTTATGCAGTCCGACAACATTTAAAGCCGCATCGCTCATTCCGACACTCCATCACTTTGTATCCCAGACAGCCTCAACCGGCATGCCGGGACGCAACAGACCGTCGGCATTTGCAAGTACAACTTTCACGCCGAAAACCAGACGTGTCCGGTCTTCTTTGGTCTGAATTGATTTAGGAGTGAATTCGGCTTCGCTGTTTATGCGCTGAACGACTCCCTCGAAATTGCGATCCGGGAAAGTATCAGCAACAACACGCACCTTCTGTCCGACACTTACCCTGCCGACTTCCTCATTCGGAATATATATGTACGTGTAGACATCTTCGGTGCGATCTATTTTCAACAACGCTGCACCCGGCATGGCGATTTCGCCCGGCTCGTAATTGCGGGCGCTGACCCGCCCGGAAATGGGAGCCTTAAGCTCGCATTCATCCAGACCGGTTTCGGCAAGTTTCACCGCAGCTTTTGCAGCTCCGACCTGTGCTGCGGCTACGCCTGTGGCGCGTTCCGCCACTTTTACAGCCTTTTCCGCCGTATTTATCTGTTCTGTCAGAGTGTCGTATGCAGTTTTGGCCTGTTCATAACGGTTTTCTGGAAGGCTTTTGCTTTCGAACAGAGTCCTCGCACGCTCAAAATCGCGTCTTGCCTGACCCTGTTGAGCAACAAGAGGAGCCAGTGAACTGCGGGCCTGCATTTTTGCAGCTTCGGCCTGAGCCAGAGCCGCTTCGGCCTGAGCAACCTGTGCTTCGGCCTGTGTACAGCGGGCTTCGATTTCGTCGCAGTCAAGTTTCACCAGAACCTGACCGGCTTCGACCTGCGCACCTTCTTCTACGGCTATCTCCAGAATACGCGAGGCGATTTTCCCCGAAACCAGAACCTGTGTGGTTTCGATCTGCCCGGAACCGCGCAGAGTCGGATCATACTGGCGAGCAGGAACTATGCGCGTGAAATACACATAAAGCGACGCTGCACAGAGCAGAAAAGCAAAAATTACAATCTTCTTCATTACCGCTCTCCAGAATTGACGACCTGCGGAGATTGACTATTAAAAAAAGCTTCAAACGACAGCGGCTTAATGAAAAGCCCGCGCCCTATCATTGCAAGCATGGAGTGAATGGCCTGCTGCGGCGTGAACTGGCCGGTGGAAAAAGCTTCGGGACTGATGACATTTAGCACAGTGTTCATTATTATGCTCATCACGGCTTTCGGATGAATATCCGGCCATATTTCGCCGTTTTTCATGCCCTCCTCAATAAGGTTTTCAAGGTTACTGACAACAAACATCCTGCGTTCATTGACAATTTCCCACAAATGCGGAAATTCGAGTTTTATGTCGGTAATGAACTCAGAAGTCAGCATGGAAGAAACATCAAATATCACCCTCTGCATAGACAGGAAACGCTCTGAGACTCCATCGCTGGAATTCAGAGCATTAAGCATTTTCGGCAGAGTCATCATGGCCAGATGGTCGAGACAGGCTTTGACAAGCGCCTCCTTGGATTCGAAAAATTCATAAATGCGGCGCTTGCTTATGCGCAAATCACGGGCGATTTCCTCCATTGTTACACGCCGGGTGCCGTACCTGAGAAATTTTCTGAATGAAGTTTCCAGTATGAGCTTCCGCGCAGCCTCACGTTTGTCGCCCGAATCCGGGATCGGCCTGTCCAACAGTTCTTTCACAACTTGCGGTATTCTGTTTATTTTGTCTCCATGCGTTTCCATTATTTCTCCACTACTCTGGAAGCCCTGGCTTGTTCGATACTTTTATTTTTTGAACATAAAAAAACAACTGGAAGCACAGTTGTTTTATCGGCTCCAATTGCTTTTCCACTCAACCATAAAATCAATTCGCGCTTATCTCCCGCATCAGGAATATGTTTTTCAGGCGAATCCCACACTATTTCCGCTGCGCTGCATTTTACCCGACCATCTGCTTTTTCCATTATTGCTTCCTCGCATGAACCAGGATTAAAAAACCGCCACGAACACCGCAGGCACCAACCTTTCGATGGAAACCACAATGGTTTTTCCAGTTCCCATGGTGCCACAATTGTCCTGCAAGTCAAGATGTTTTTTTATTTGCGGCTCAATGTCCTCGGAAAATCAATTGAAACCGGCGGAGTAAAGGCAAAAAAAAACCGCCTTTCGGCGGTTTTTTTTAACTAACACAGATCAGATTAATCCGGATAGCTCAGTTTGCCCTCGTGGGTCAGCTTCACCTTGTCATGGATGACTTCAGTGGTGTTCTCCGTTTCGGCGTCAGATTCCGAAGTGTTAGTTTTGTAAGTATAGAAAGCCGGGCCGTTACCAACTGTGCTTCCGCTGCCGGTGCCGGTGGTGTCGAGGTGCCAGTTAAGAGCCGCGAGGTTCGGAGCGTATTTGCCAGCGCCACCACCCGGGTCATCGCGGTAGGAAATCTGAGCGGTGCGGATGTCGCCCAGAGAGTTGACGGCTTCAGCTTCACGGCTCTTACGGACGTAGTCACGATAAGCCGGGAGAGCCAGAGCGGCGAGAATACCGATGATCGCGACGACGATCATCAACTCGATCAGTGTAAAACCTTTTCTGCTCATGTCTTTCTCCTTTTTGCGTTAAACAACAAACAAAAACTAAGTTACTCTTAAAAAGAGCCCCCAATACCAAAGACGCATCAGCATACTTGCACACGTTGTGCCAACTTCGCAGAATTCATGTAAACACCCGTAATAAATGACTTTTACACATTCCGCGTCGAATGGCAACAGTGACAATATTTGGCAATATCTGTTTAAATTCAATTAGTCGCTGACAGTTTTTGTCACTGCACATCATATTCAACATTGCACCGTAGAACCGACCGGTAAAAGCGTTCATGCGCACGCGTCATGTAAGGAACGCTGTAAACATCAAGATTTTCAAGAGCTTTCTCTATTATGCCATGCCTGAATGCTTCATCGTCAAGAATATTGGCCAGGGCATCTGCAAGAGCCTGTGGATTGCTGAGTGGTACATGAACACCGTTCACACCATCAGAAATAATCTCTTTAACACCGGAAACCGGACAGGTAATGGCCGGTACACCTGAAGCACGGGCTTCTATCAATACTATCGGCAACCCCTCCTGCAGCGAAGGAAGAACCAGCACATCGAATTCGGGAATAAGCTTGTCTGCGCGATCATAAGGGCCTAGAAATACGGATTTTTCAAGCAGAGATGCCCTGCCCAGAGCCTCTTTTACCGGAGCCTCCATCTCGCCTTCACCGGCGAAAACCAGCTTGAAATTTCTGCCCTTCCGATTCAGAATTTCCGCTGCCTGCACCAGACTCATATGATCCTTGGGTGGTTTGAACGCCGCGACCATGCCGATGACAGTATCTTCATCACTAATTCCGTAAGCTCTGAGAAAAACCCGTGGCCCCTGGCGCGGAGCGAACCTGTCAAGCTCAGTGCATGGAGGAATAACAACGGCATCGGATGCGGAAAACCAGCCTGATTCAATACCGATTTCCATATTGTGCCGCGAAACGCTGATGATTTTCGTATTCGGCGCCACAAAAGTAAGACCAGCGAAAAGCTTGTAAGCGTTTCGCCTGAGTGGCGATTGCGAATCGAAAAACGGCCAGCCGTGTATAGTATGGACGTGCTGAACGCCGCAGATTCGGCAGGCCAGAGCGCAAATCACCCCGGCGACGGGAGCATGGCTGTGTACTATTATTCTGCGCGACGGATTCTGTTTTTCAGCTCTGCGGATAAGCGAACAGACCTCGCAAACCGCCAGAGTGTCGCTTAATGGCGCGATTGTACGCAGCATGTGAGGAATTTCGAAAAACGGCACATCTTTTATGGTACGGCCGCGATTCTGCCAGTCGCCACCCGGCCCGGAGGCCAGCCAGACATCAAAACTGTCGCGGTCGAGATTTTCTGCCAGTGAAAGCACCACTTTCTGCGCTCCGCCCACAGCCAGATAAGTGATTACATATATGATAAGCGGCTTAGACATTAATTTCACTTGAGCCTGTACAGCAGAAACATTGCGGCAAAAGCGGAAATAAGCAGGATGGCAATCATTATTGCTGACAGATTGAAAGGAAGAAACATGTTTGCAATGCCTGCACCACCAAGCAGAAGACCCGCCAGGCTGGAAACAACGACAATGGCGTTAACACCCAGCCCACGCCTTTTGAGCCTCAGAGCATAGTGGTCCGGGCTGCCCAAAAACATCGGCAATCCCTTGATTTTTCTGACAATCATCACAAAAAGAGTGTCGAAGAGCGGAACACCGAGAATAATCACCGGCGTAATAAATCCGAGGCTGTTTTGCTGTGAGTAAGAGCCGCTCATTGCCAGAGCGCCAAGCATCAGTCCGATAAACAGCGAACCGGTATCTCCCATATAAATTTTAGCCGGTTCAGCGTTGAAAATAAGAAAACCGCACAGACTTCCAGCCAGCGTAAGAGTGATAACGCCGATAGTAGAATGCCCGTTTATTGCAGCGACAGCAAACAACGCCAGGGCTGCGCAGAGCGCCACGCTGGAAGAAAGGCCGTCCATTATATCTATGATGTTAACAGCGTTGACAACTGCCAACAGCCAGAAAAAAGTGACGGGAATCGTCACCCAGAGCGGCAGCCATTCAATTTGTATGTAAACACCTGATTTTACGAGGACAACAGAAGCAAGAAACTGCCCCATGAGTTTCTGAAAAGGAGTCAGAACCCCGAAGTCGTCAACCAGTCCAATCATAAGCATAATTGTTCCAGCAAGCAGAAGACCCATTACCTGTGGACTGAAATCGAAAACGATTGAAAGTGCAAGCAGGAAAGAAAGGTATATACCTATCCCACCCAGATAAGGCACCGGCGCCTTCTGCTCTTTAAGCCTGCCGTCAGGCGAATCAACAACACCCCACTTTAGAGCCGCTTTCCGCATAAGAGGCACAAAATACAGCGAAAATATAAATGCCAGGAAAAATCCCGCCAGTGCTATGTAAATATACGACATGCAAACTACCCCACCCCTGGATATTGAAAAAATTTATTTCGTATCAATCACAGCGAATACCACATCAGAGCTCAGACGGCAAGCTGCTGCGCACGAATTCATTCAGAACAGCCGCAGTCTGTACGTCATCGGCAAGCATCCATGCTCCCGATCCGTCATTTTTTTGTTTCAGATGGAAGTATCCGGCAAAAAGGCGCCCTGCCCGCCCTTCCGACTGTGCGGCGAAATACGCTTCTGCAAACACATCGCCGGAATCTGATTTTTCGCTGATTTTTATCGGGCACGAAATCAACTCGACAGATTGCAGACGCTTTCTGTTTATCTCATTACGATGCGGACATTCAAGTTTTTCAGCGTTTTCATACATTGAAGAAGCTGAAGCGCAATCGCCGCGCGCCAGACTCCGCAAAAAATCGACAAGTGCCGCACTGGCGGCTTCCTGTTTTTCACCTGACGGTTCTGCATTCTCGAAAATGTCAAGGGCAGCGTCCACCTTTACCCAGCCTTCAAGACCATCTACGCTTCTGCCGTGCAACCAGCGTCCTTCCTGTCTGTCTGCAAAAAACAGCAGCGGTTCGCCAGCAATTTTCCGAAGAATTTTCCCCGGTCTGGAGGAATAAATATTAGCTTCAGTCAAGACAGCCGTTTTGCTTACATTCTTACCCGACATTTCGGAAGGTTCAAGATTTTTATACCATGCAGGGCCGACATGAGAGAATCCGCGCCCGTCTTTCCATTTAGAATCAATGACGGCTGTGATTTCAGATGACAGACCCGCTGCATATTTTACTGGAAGTCCTTTGACTTCAAGCGCGGTGCAGAAAAACTCGCCTGGAGCAAGCTTGCGCGGAATTCCCGATCTGGCGGTATATTTCCGTTCTTTCCCGGAAACTTCCAAGTGCTGCCCTTCGGCGTCGCGCAGCATCAGCCACAAACGCAGACGGATATCCTCAATTTCCGCCGGTCCGGTGTTTTCGAAGCAGCCGGTCCACCATAAATGCAGACCTTTACGGGCTTCATTCGACAGATAGCTTGTACGCTCAAGCGTCGAAAGCACGTTAGTTGGAGCATATCCGAGCTTATTCAGACGGAAAGCCAGATCGGGCTGCGCCGGAAGAAATGACCAGTATTGAGGCTCGCTGTTTCTATAGAAATGAAAAACGCGGGCGTTTTCCGCCGATCCTGCAACACAGGAATGCATTTCGCCATCCGGCAGGCTTTCGGAAACCCAGGAACATTTCACCGCAGAACCGGAGAGAGCCGAAGCCACCTTTTCGAGCCATGACACAATACTCTGATCCGATAATTCGTCCACATCGAATTTCCACGAAGAACGAGACAACACCTCGGCCGCCCGCAGGCCGGACAGACCATTTGCGAATGAAGCTTCACTGCCACCATGGGGCAGACTGTCGCATGAACAGAACACCACCGATGAAAACAGCAGAACCACAAGCAGGTCCGACCACAGTAGTATTTGAAATCCCGCTTTCAAAACTGCTCCAGATTAAAAATTAAAGTTCGAATAATATATCATTGCCATGGTCGAAAATTCAAATTCTGCACATGAAGAAACAACAGCAAAAAACGGCACCAGTCCTTGCCATAGCGCCAATAACGAATATAATTATTGATATGGGAATAATCAGAACGATTTTTCAGAAGCACTGACCAGAACTTCAACAATAAGACCGGATCAGCATCACGATTAATGCAGCCTGCGGCAGTGCCGGCCAGCAATCAGAACTTCAGGCATTTTCAGGAGGGGAGCCTTGAGCGATATAGAAAGAAACGAACCAGAACTCAAGCCGGAACCGAAAAAAAAGAAAAAAAGCGGATCAAGATTAATGAGAATAATTAAACGCGTTATTCTTTTTACATTCCTGTCGCTCTTTCTTCTGATAATTCTTGTCGTACTCGTTGCGCTTTTCCCACCCATCGGACTTTTCAGGGACACAATCGCGAACAAAGCCGGCGAAACACTGGGAGTGGAAGTCCGCATAGGGGACATCGACATATCCACGCTGTCCCATATCGTCCTTAAAGACATTTATGTCGGGCCGCCCCAAGGGGGTTACACTCGCCCGGTTTTCGAGATGAAGGAACTGGCCCTGCGATATTCCGTCATCGGTGCGGCTTTTTCCAACGAAGTCGTAGTGGAAGAAATTCTCATCGACAGCCCGCACGCAGCACTGGAAACGATTAACGGTAAAACCAGCATAGACGCAATGCTGGCGAACCTGCCGCCATCCGAGCCCAAGCCCGAAGAACCTGAGGAAGTCGAAGAACCCGAAACCCCAGGCGAGCCATCGCCATTCAAGATCACGCTGAAAAAACTCACAATCCGCGACGTGCGCGCCTTCGCCGATATCGGAACGCATGTGGTGGATTTTCACAGTCTGGGCGTGGACATCTCAGGTTTCTTCTCGCAGCTGGAAAGTCATTTTGATGTGGCGGTAAATATTGCCGGAGAGCCCGGCAAGCCGAATATCCACTTTGAGCAGCGCGGAGCTGGAGAACTTCCCGGACAGACCCAGGGCGGAGCAGAAGAGGAACAGCTTCCTGCAACAGACAAAGGCGAAGAAGCAACAGCCGCGACTGCGGAAAACACCGCCGACAAGCCAGAGACTTCAGCGATTCCCAATCCTGTTCCTGTAAAGGCAGACATCGAACTGGCGCTGAAGATTGATGTGGCCGCCGACCATGTACTCGAGCCCAAAGCGGATGTGAAGCTGGACTTCATGCTCAAATCGCACAGCATCGACACCATATGGAAGCTTGAACCGCTTCAGTTGAACCTTAATGTAGAAGCTGTGGCAGACATGAAGGAAGACAGCGCCGAAGTAAAGCGCATAAGTTTTTCTTTCAACCGGGAGGAAATGATAAACCTGCGCGCTGCCCTGAAAGGATTGATAGAGCAGAAAAACATCGACGTGTTCATCGAACGCATCAGACTGCCACTTGATGCCTTTTCGCCGTATATCAGACCTTTCGTTCCAGATACGGAAGTCGGAGGGGAAATCGCAGTTGAAAAACTGGCGGTAAAGGGCGAAGTTCCCAAACTGCTGGCGCAGGGCCTGCCGGAGTTGCAGGGTGAAATCAATATTCGCGAGTTGTGGGCAGATTACGGCCCGATGGATGCACACGTAAAGGGAATCAATGCCCACCTCGAACTTGCAACGATTCCTATCGAAACCGCCACCCCGGAAAAACCGGCCATGGCTGTCAACGGTTTCGTAAAAATCGGAAGCGCAGTTTATCCCGGTGCAAAAGTCGAAAATCTGAACCTCGACCTGTCGGCCAGTGCAGACGACATGCAACCGGCAGATGCAAAAGTCGCACTGATGCTGAATATTCCGACAATAAATTACAGTAACCCGTCGCTGGGAAGCATAGCGCTCAATTTCGCCACCGATCTTTCGGCAGAGGCAAATCTACGCGACGGCGAATTCAAAGTGGATCACATCAGCGTCAACGTCGCGGACACGATCAAACTCAAAGTGTCGGCCGAAGCTTCTGTCGATCAGGCAACAAGCGAAGTCCGTTCGTACAGAACAGAAGTCAATCTTGAAAACATCAACTTCGAAAAAGCGCTCAAGCTGGTTCCTGCCGGCATAAGGAAAAACATCCCTCAGATGAAACTGAGCGGCTCACTGGGCGCTGTAATCAGAAGCGATGGCGCAATTCCAACGAACTTCGGCGATCCGCTGAAACTGCCGGTAAACATTGACACCACTTTCAAACTCAACGGAGTCAATCTTGATTATCCAGACCAGCAATTAAAACTTGACGATCTTAAGGGAGAATTGAGCATCAAAGGCAAACCGTCCGATCTTGTAATCAGCGGCGACATAACTGCAGCCAAAGCCGTCAAAGCGGATCAGACAGCAACGCTCGAAGGCTTGAAAATTCCAATCAAAATCCGATTCAGACCGGCGGAAACAAATCTCGAACTCGGAGCAAGCATTGCTGCGCTGGCGAAAACCGATCAGGCACTGAAGGCCGAAGATATCGGTTTTTCAACCAGTGCAAAAATCACCGGCGACATTCCGAAGCAGAAATTCAATCTGCTCAGCGGTACAATAAAACTTGGCATGGGCAAAGCCCAGTACATGAAAGGCATGACGGCCAAGCTCGAAGGCCAGTATATGCAGGTCGATTTTTCATACGATCAGCGAGTACAGAAAGGCTCTGTCGGTTATAAGATCGGAATGAAACAGGCCGAATATCAGGAATTACAGGCGCTTCTTAAAGACTTCGAATTCCGAATCGGAGCACAGATAGTCGGCGTTGATATTCCAATAATACCAAACCCGGATCAGCACCCTGAGCTGGCGGAAGCGACAATTGAAATGGACCTGGCCGAACTGTGGAAGACGGATATCTTCCCGGACGAGCCATTGCGCAACACGACTCTGCGCACAAAAGCGGTTCTGCACGACATGCGCGACGCCGACCTGGAGAAAGTTGAATTCCTTGTTCCATCGCTGGGCGTGCGCTACACAATGAGTGGAAAGGCATGGAACGTACTGGACGACAGCGAAGGTATCGAAAATCTGAAGTTCGCAGACTTCGACCAGAAGTATCCCGAATTCGACGTTGAGCTTTTCGCAGGAATCGACTTACCTCAGAAGCAGAAGCTCATCGGAGAACTGTCGGCTTCCGGCATGGTGGGCCTTAAATCACGCGCCCGTTCGCTGCCGAACTACAAGGCAGTTTACGAGGGAAGCATCGTTGCGAAAGATTTCAACCTGTGGAACGTCGGACACGGCGAAAAGCTTTACCCGGACGGACACACGGAACCGACGGAAACACACATACATCTTGCCGATATGAACTCAAGCGTTCCCATGATTCAATATATCGACCTGAAGGAAAAAACCATTTCGGGCAGCAAAGGCAACATTTTCGAAGAGCAGGGACGCGGCGCCCTCTATGAAACCATGCGCCTGTATTCCGACATCAGAAGCAACTTCACCATCGACAGAATCGACGTTAAAATTCTGGAAGGCGACAAAAAAGGAAAGAATCTCACAGAAAAGAACCTCAGTGTCGATCAGATCACGCTTGATATGATATACAACGACAATACATTCGCCATCGATCGTCTGTATATCGCGCTTTTAGGAGGCGACATCACAGGCAAACTTCAGGCGCAGCTGGCAAGACTTCAGCCTTCGCCGGACGTTCGCCTGCACTTCGAGAACCAGATCACAGGCGTCAACCTGGCGTATCTGGCCGATTCAAAAACCACCGACGCAAAAGAAGACACGGAAATTTCGGCTATGATCAATCTTGATGTCGGTGTGGCAGAGCGCCACATAGAAGGCGATATAAATCTTACAAAGCTGTCGCTGAAGCAGTTGGACAAACTGCTTGTATTCCTCGACCCGGACGAAAAAGACACCAACATTCAGCGCAACCGCAACCTGATTAATGCATGGTATGTAAAAGGAGTCGATCCCAAGGTCAACCTTGTATCAATCTGGATTAAATACGGCAATCTCAACATGGACATCGCACTCGATGCATGGTTCTTCATCGGCGATATTCTGCAGAACGTAGTTGAGAAGATGAAGATACGGCGCCAGGACGTGATGAAGTTCGCGAATCCGATTTTCGACAAAATTTCGCCACGAGAAAAAGGCACTCAGGAAAATCAGTTGAGCGCCGAAGAAAAAGAATTTCCCGCAGAAGAAACCGCATCGACTTCCGACAGCGATACGCTTTAGACAATGGAGAAAAAGGTTATGACAGGAAAAGGTCCGACCATGAATATTATTTCGAAAACAGCAATGCTGGCATGCATTATGTGCATCACGATTTTACTCAACGGGTGCATATCTCTGAAAATCGTTTCCGTCGATCAGAAGACACAGCTGGAAAATCAGATTCTCGGCTCACTGCAAGCAATGGAAGGCGACCTTGTCATGGTGGCTTCGGTTCGCGGAGCCGGCGAACAGAACGACAGAATAAGCAAAGCACACAAGGAAGCGCTGATGGCCATGCTTAACCGCCAGTTCAACGCAGACGATCTGCTCGAAATGAAAAACGCCGGAGTTGTCGGAGAAAAAAACGACGGTCTGCTGGCGTATTTCGAAACAGAAAGAACTCGCAACGACGCGGAATTCAGCGAACTTTCGAAGCGCATATTCGAAGAAGAAAATCGTGATCGCGAAATCATTATGAAGCGCATAATCGCCATGAACGACAAATTGACGATGAAGGAATATCCACAGGTGAAAAAAATGATGTACATGCTCAATGTACAGAACTCGCTGGAAGGCCATAAAATTCAGGATGAATCCGGCAAATGGACCGTGAAAACCGCCACATCCGCACCAGCGGCCAACGAGAAGAAATGAGGACAGGCATGCCTGATAAGCTCAGGAAAAAAATAAACGTAACGCTGCTGCTGTTTGCCGTGCTGTCTGCAACAATGTTTTCCGCAGCCTGCAGCGGACGCGGACTGAAGGCGCTTTTCGTCAAGCCGGAAGTACTGGACGAATACAAACCCCTTCCGACCGGATCGGAAATGGCCGATCCGGTTATGCTGACACGCTATACATCGGACGAGCTTTTCGGTCAGCTCTCGGCTGACGGAACTTATCTGGTTTACACGAGCAACCAGAAAGGCAGCCTCGATATCTGGATTAAAGACCTGGCAACCGGCATCACGGAGCGTCAAACCGACCATACGGCAGAGGATACGCAGCCGACATTCAGCCCGGACGGAAAACGCATCGCGTTTGTGTCCATGCGCGACGACGCAAAAGGCGACATTTTCATTATGAAAGTCGGCAGCAATAAGCCGCAGAAAATTACCGACAGAAGAACGGCGGATTCATTCCCGGTATATGATCCCAGCGGAAAATTCATCTATTTTGCCTCAGGACCGGAAGGCAAGATGAGAGTAGGCCGCTATGATATTGAGAATGATCGCGTCGCGTGGGTCACGCCCTGGGGAGGAACCCATCCCGCAGTTTCCCCGGATGGAGAGCTGCTGGCTTATACTCAGATGGATCAGGGAGTCGGGCGCATCGTTATCAAACGCAAGGACTCCAAAGATGTTCGATTCGTTACGAAGGCCGATTTCCATTGCGGATTTCCGACTTTCAGCGCCGACGGAAAAAGCCTTATTTTCTCGCGGTTCTACAACAGTCGTCCCGGAGTATCCATTGGAGACGACGACAACGCGACACTCTGGAAAATACCCGTCAGTGATGTTTTTAAATACAAACCCGAACAACTTGAATTCAGGCTGGTACAGCTTACAAGCGGAAAGCAGACACATCTTCGTCCGCAGGGAACGGCAAGCGGCATCGTATATACGACCCGGCAGTCAAATAATTACGACATCTGGATGATACCGGAATCCGGCATCGTGCCACAGTTCGACAGCGCCCCCGAACAGCTGGAATTTGCGCTGAGTCTTGAAGATCAATTCGATTCTCTACTAGCTCTGCGCAACGTCTGGCGATTTGCGGACAGCGACGAATTTCAGGAAGCGCTATACAGAGGTTCGCTGATTCACGAAGAACTGGGCGAGTACGCTCAGCAGGAAAGACTGCTTACTCTGCTTTCTTCCCAGGCTACTGAAAAAGGTGACTGGCGCGGACTGGCACAGATCGACAGCGCCGTACACGCGCCAAAAATGAAGAAGGCGCTGGAAGCTCTTACAGGCGAGCGCCTTAAAAACAGCGAAGTCGATGAGGCGCTGAACCGCCTGGACGATATTGAAAGACAGGGCTGGAGCAATCAGAAGCTTTCGGCCTATCTCCTTATGGCGCGCGGCGATATGCTGGCATTGCGCGGCAAACCGACAGAGGCAATCAGCACTTATTCGGCTGTGCTGGAAAAATATCCTTCACAGCGCGACGTCGGCGTGCAGGCGAAAATAAAACTGGGAGAAGTGCTCAGCCTCATTAACGACCGCGATCTTATGACGGGTTACTACCTTAATCTCTTCGCCGAGTTCAGCGGCTACGAAAAGTGGATGCGCAGAACAGTTGCAAACATTCTGACACTGTATTCTGACAGAAAAAAACCTCTTAAGGAAATAGACGGACTGCGAAATATCGTAGACAACAACCTGGATAAACCCCTGCTGGTGGCGTTGCTGCAATACCGCATCGGTCTTGTCTATGAAAGTCTTGGGCAATACGAACGAGCGCTTGAAGCCATGCAGTTTCTGCTGGACAAGACACCAGAGCAAAAGCGCGAAGTCACTCAGGCCATTCTGAAACTCGGTGAGTATTCGCTGATAATATCCGACAGGCTCAGAGAACAGGGCCGCTACGCCGACGCGCTAGATTTTTACAATCAGGCGTTGAATTACTATGAAAATCTCTCGCGCATTTACCCTGCGAAACACCAGTACGGCAGAATGGCCCGCCAGAACTACATCAAACTCTCGCTGCTGAAGGCGCGTCAGGAGGAGGAAGAAGGCGAGACGGCGCAGGCGAAAAAGAGCTACGCCCGCATCCTCGAATTCGATCCGACGGTAATTCAGGCATGGCGCAGAATAATTGCTTATGAAGCCAAAGATGAAGACGGTTTCGACCGTCTGGAAAAACAATTCGAAGACCGCATCGACAAAGATTCAGGCGACTTTGTGGCGCATTACTGCCTTGGATATCTTTACATCAACAAAAAAGAAATCGACGAAGGCGACCTGGACGACGCCGAGGAAGAATTCATTCTGGCGCAGGGAATCAATTCAGCCAGCCCACATGTACAGATTTCGCTGGGCTGGATTTACGAGATGCGCGAAAACTATTTCGGAGATGCCGCCAGCGGCTGGGTTGAAGAGGCAGTAGAAGCCTACGACAGTGCGTTCAATCTCAACGACCGCAGCGCCGACCCGCAGACCGAAGCCGACATCCTGCTGAATCAGGGCAACGTGTTTTCTCAACTCGGAAACCAGTGGGAAAACTCTTTTCAGAAATACGAAGAGCGCCAGAATCTTAAAGTCGGTTTCCTCGATAGAACGCAGGAAACCCTTTACCATCTTAATTTCGGACGAGCCGCTTTCAATACCGACCGTTACCTTGAAGCATCGCGCCACCTCGAAAAAGCGCTGGAATTGGCACGCAGCCTCAAGCTCAACAGCCTGGAAGCGGAACTTATCGCACGACTGGCGCTTAATTATCAGGAACAGGGCGAGTATGCCATTTCGACCGAATATTTCGAGAAATCAATGAAAATATTCGACTCTGTGGGGCAGAAAAACGTCCTGGCGGTTCTAACGCGTTCAATCGCCTACAATTATTATCTGGCAGGCGATCTGGCTTCGGCTTTCAAAAAACTGGATGAAAGCGAAAGACTGCTCAAGCAGCACGGCACCAGACCGATTGAAGACTTTATTCGCGTCGGTCCACGCCCCGGCGATTCGATGTCGCCGATGGGCTTCTCCGGCCCGGAAGAAGAAAGGCTGCAACAGGGTCTGCGCGGCAACCTGTACAACGAAGCCGGTCAGTATCGTGCCGCTTATAGCCAGTTGGAAGACCTGAGAAAACGCACCGGCAAATTTCTCGATGAGGCCGACGGAACACACCCGGAACTTCTGCGCGAAATGGCGTTGCTTTATAACCGCAGCGGCATCTTCAATTATCAGTCGGGAAATTACGACAAGGCTTTCGAGCTTTTCTCGCAGGCTTACCTTTTCGGAGAACGTTTGCAGATGAGCGAGTGGGACGACGAAAGCGAAGTCGTTCTGACCACACCCGAAAAAGAACATGTGAATCTGCAGGCGGAAGGAACGGATGGCGATTTCATCTGGACTCTCTCGGCGGAAGAATTCGAAAAACAGGTGCTGAATGCTACGAACTCCGCCGAAGTGCTGCTGCGCCGGATCGCCGAAAGCGCGAGCGTAAATCCGACAAGTGTTTCGGCGTTGCTGAACAGACTGGAAATCATCGACTGGCGTCTGCAGAAAAATCAGGAGGACGACACTGCACCGATCATAAATCTGGCCGTAGAATTGCGTTTCTGGAATGCAATTGCACTGCTTTCGCAATACTACATGGGCGCATTTCCGCTGAGCAGCGGAGCGACAGAGGTCGAAGCAAGCTTCGACGATATCATGCTGCAGAGCCGCAGAATAAGCGCTCCGGTAAAGTATCTGAACAAAATCATAAAACTCACAACCACGGAAGTTGAGAATACCGAAGCACCAGAGGATGCGCCCATAACGCCATATGAGCGAATCAGGATTCATGTTCAGGCGCTTATAAATCTCTCCGAAACTGCGGCTTATTTTGGGGGAACCGAATTCAATCGGCGCAGTGATGATCTTCTGAACAAAGCCATCGCCATTTGTGAACAGTATGAACTGGGAGAAATCTGCATTACAGCCCGCATTATGCAGGCAGAGCGCAACAACGATTTCACGGCAGCCGAAAAAACGATTAACGATTATATTTCAACTTCATCCGCCGTTCTTGGAGACGAGTATCTTAAACGAGCATCCACAGTGCGTCGCCGAATTTTCGACACCGCCATCGGCATGGCGTTGAAAGCCGGCGATTACAAAAAAGCCTGGAGTTGGGCGGAAGCCGAAAACAGGCGGATTCTGACAGACGAGCTTCAGGTTTCGGGTTATGCGGCGCAATCAGGCGAAATCGTACCGATACTCGAAAAAGTGCGTGGTTTCGAAGCCTCGATACAGGAACTGATCCGCTCGCAATCCCCATGGGACCTGCCAGATGCGCGACAGAAAAAACTTGAAGAAATCAAAAAGCTCAAAGGAGTTATCGTTCAGGGCTACGCCGCACTCGAAAACGTCGCAGGCAGGCTGCATCAGCTGCTTACAATCAAGCCTTTCGATCCGGGCGCAGCCGCCGCAGTTCTCGGCAACGGAGAGGCGATTGCGTCAGTGATATTGCATAATAATTCGCTGTATCTGCTGACCATGAAAGCGGACGGCAAAATCGACGGCGAAAAACTCGAATCTACGCCAGAACAACTTGAAAACGCGCTCGCACCCGAAAAGATCAAGGATGATAAAACCGCACCGTTCAATGTCTCAAAACTGAATCTGGTTCTTGGAGAAAAACTGTTTTCGAGCATCGGCGATGCGAAACTGCTTTATTTCGACGGCGAAAGAACGCAAAAATTCATACCAGTCGCAAGTCTCGCAGCATTGAAGGGACGTAACCTTAAAGTCATCGACTTCTCGTCGCTGCAGACGCTTAAGAATGCCTTCGACAATCGCAATACATACCGTCAGACTGCATTTGTAAGCTCTCTCAAAAAAGATGTCGGAAACGACCTTGATTCCGAGAAAATAAAAGGCAGTCTGCCCAAAGGCGATTTCTGGAAGAGTATTGCCGGCGATGTAAACACACAGGCGCTGATTATTCCGCAACTGGAGCAGAACGGCATTCTGTTCATTAACAACCCGTTGGTTTTTGAAGGAATCAGTGCTGCAAACATGTGGCTGCATTTCGAAGCGCCTGTCGATGGTCTTGGAAATTATAAGTTCAGCGACAAAATCGACGCACTCTGGCACTCGAATCTTACACTGTTCGCAGATGTGCGGCATACAGGACGCAGCCGAGAAGAACATCTGGTAATGGATGCACTTATGGTTGCTCGCGGTCTGTCTTCTTATATTACGATTGACCGAACCAGACTCAAAAGCGACAGAGTTCTGAAATTCATGGCGATTCTGGCCGGATCGGTTCAGAAAGACAGCGCAGCAGACGCGGTAGCGAAAGCAATGACCGCCCTGCTTGAAGACAGGTCGTTCTCTTCAGAAACTATTCAGCTGCGTGGATACAAAGGAATGGATGAAGCCGCAACGGTGGAATTCGCAAAAGCGCAGATGATGAATGCAGTAAAAGCCGGAGTTGCACTGCAGAAAGCCGGATCAGTCGGAGCCGCCATAGAACAGTATGAACTGGCCGTTGTTTACATGGACCTGGCTGGAAACCAGAGTTTCCTGGATAAAACACTGCAATTCCTGATCGGCCTCTGCATGGATGCAAGAGTGCTCGATTACAAGAAAGCTATTCGCTACCAGTCGCGCTATCTGTCACGCATAGAAGAAGCGGCAAAAAGCGATCCCAAACGCCTGCAGGACGTGCTTACGGAACGCCGTAATCTGGCGAATTATTACAGGCTCGATACGAATTACGCAAAAGCGCTCGAATACAACCAGATGAACATCGACCTGCTCCTTAAGTACAATCGCCGCAATCTGGCGGTGGCCGATTATGCACAGCGCGGCAACATTTACGAATTCGCAGGGGACGCCGATAACGCACTGAAAAATTATATCGAAGCATACAACATCGCCGTTGAAACGAAAAACACAGCGTTCGTGGCCTCACAGGCCAGATCGGCGGCGCGGGTGCTACGTCTTAACATGAGCGATTACCGCCGCTCGATGGATTACCTGCAGAAAGCGCTGAATGCCGGAACAGCCGGTGAATTCGAAAAACTGAACATAGAACTCGAAGTCGCGCGCAATCATCTGGCGACCGGAAGCTTCCAGAATTCGGCGAAAATGACACAGGACATAATTTCCGCCTGTGACGATGCTCTTGCAAAAATA
>JAKQSH010000248.1 GCA_029570245.1 Deltaproteobacteria bacterium
TTCAATAGCTTCGTTTATTGAAACGCGCTTAGGAACATCACTCAGATACATCAGCTCGTAAACCGCCACGCGCAGGATATTGCGATCTACAGTGGCCATGCGCGACAGACGCCAGTTTTTGGATGAAGCTTCGATTTCGTGGTCGATATCATCACGTTTTTCAGAGACGCCGCGCACCAGAATATTCGCGAAGTCGCGTATTTCTCTTGCCCTGGACGGGTCTTCGTTGATTGTATCGAAGTTTTCCCAGAACAGAGTCAGAGCCTGCTCCACCCCCAGCGGGTTGGCTTCCATCTGATAAAGAACCTGCAATGCGCACACTCTTGATAAACGCCGACTTCCCATCTTCGCACCTGTCGCCTACTGAGAAACCTGATTCAGTTCTTTATACAAACTGGCCATTTCAATTGCACTTAACGCTGCGTCAACACCCTTGTTTCCGGCTTTGGTTCCGGCGCGTTCAATGGCCTGCTCTATGGTGTCGCAGGTGAGCACGCCGAAAGAAACCGGCATGGGCGAATGAAGCGAAACCGCCGCAACGCCTTTCGAAACTTCTGCCGAAATGTAATCGAAATGTGGGGTTCCGCCACGAATGACCGCCCCCAGGCAGATAACGGCATCATAGCGGCCTTTTCCGCCAGCAACCACATGATTGAGAACGCCCGGAATCTCGAATGCGCCGGGAACGCGAACGACCGTGATGTCTTTGTCTTCGGCCCCGTGTCGCACCAGAGTATCAATGCAGCCTTCAAGCAGTCTTTCGGTTATAAAAGTATTGAATCTGGATACGATTACAGCGACTTTCATATCCTTAGCAGTAATTTTTCCTTCGATAACACGAGTCATTAAGAGCGCTCCCTTCCCCGTGAATAAAACATCTTCTGAAGCAACGTATAATTTACCCGTTATTGCAACAGGTTTACAATCTTTTTTTACCAGACGCCTTCAATAATGACAGATCACGTCATCAGGCGCTGATTTTCATGTTGTCTATCAGCCTGACCGGCCCGAAATGCGCAGCAATAAACATCTGAGCCGGACCTTCGACACGCTCAAGCTCCAGGAGCGAATCGGGATTTCTTATCTCTATATAATCTATTCCTGCACTTCCGGCAGCTTCAATCGTCTGCCGGGCGTCGGAAATAAGTTTTCCGGCGTCAAATTCCCCTGCCGCTACCGAAACCGCCGCATTCTTCAGGGCATGATAAATGGAAAGCGCGTTTATTCTGTCCTGCGCACCAAGCCTGGCGTTGCGCGAACTCATTGCCAGCCCGTCTTTTTCACGCACGGTGGGGTGTCCGACAATTTCTATCGGCAGATTGAGGTCTTCAACCATGCGCCTGATTACTGCCAGCTGTTGAAAATCTTTTTCCCCAAAAACGGCAACGGCAGGTCTGACGGTATTGTACAATTTGGTACAAACCGTAGTAACCCCGCGAAAATGCCCTGCGCGGGAAGCGCCGCACAGAATTGAAGTCATTTCATGCACATCGACATAAGTACGGTATCCCGGCGGATACATGGCATCCGGTGTCGGAAAATATACCGCGTTTACCCCGGCCTTCCGGCAGACAGACATGTCGCTTTCTTCATTGCGCGGGTAATTCGCGAGATCGGAAGCATTGTCGAACTGGATCGGATTTACAAAAATGCTTACAACCAGAATATCGCAACGCTTGCGACATTCACGCATGAGAGCGGTGTGACCTTCGTGCAGATAGCCCATGGTGGGAACAAAGCCGATGCGCCAGCCCTGGCTTTCCCAGTACAAAGATCGTTCCTGCATCTGTTTTGCAGTTTTGTATATTTCCATGCCAGTGCCTATTCTTGCATCTTACTTCAAACGGTCGAACTGCAGCACCGCCGATGGGTTGAAATAGTGGACACCGCCCCGTATGGACTGAATTTTCTCGAAAAGCAGCCTGAATTCTTCGGGACGCTCGAAAAGATTTACCTGACCGACGTTGACCATCAGCAGAGGGGTTTCGTGATAATTGAAAAAGAAATCGTTGAAGGACCTGACCACACGGTCAAGATATTCGGAATTGGGAGCTTCATGCATTTTTCGCGGCCTCTTCTGCACACGACGCAGAAGCACATCGAAAGGAGCCCACATGTAAACCACCAGGTCAGGTTTGACGATCTCGCGCACCAATTGCTCACGAATCTGATTGTAAAGACGCAGTTCATGCGCTGACAACGTCAACTCCGCAAATATCTGATCCCTGGAAAACAGGTAATCGGAAACCACATTGCGGTTAAACAGATCGGGCTGAATCAGCTCTTCCTGCTGCTTCCAGCGATGCAGCAGAAAATACAGCTGAGTCTGAAACGAGTTCCGCATGCCGCTTGCGTAGAAATCCGCCAGGAATGGATTTTCTTCACCCTGCTCAAGCATGAGCCGGGCGTCAAGCTCCATGGCCAGCATTTCGGCCAGTTCGCGCTTTCCAACGCCTATCGGGCCTTCAACTACTATATATCTTCCGCGTTCTCGCACCGATCAACCTTCCGCGCGGCAATGTTTTAGAACCCGTATTATACAGAGTCGATTCAAAACGGCAAATTCAGCAGGAATAATCTGACACAGTTTCTTCATTACAAACAGAGCGGCCTTTCGGTTTATTCAGCCTTTTTTCATTCTCGCCAGAGCATCTTCGGCGCGCTGTTTGAGTATCGGGTCTTTTTCGCGCGCGACACGTTGCAGAAGAGATTTCGTTCTTTTGGAACGACCTATGCCGCCCAGCGCATCAACAATTGCCATTTTGATCGAATCCGACATTTCAACGCTTGTTTTTTTACGGAACAGAGCTCTCCAGCCGGTCTGATATTGATTTTCAAGCGCATTGATAACCAGGTCTTCGAACTGGCGCCGACGATTGTCTTCCAGATTTTTCAAGGCTCCGATGGAGCGGTAAACCTGAATCTTAAGCACTTCATTTGCGTCTTCGATTTTTCCCTCAAGAATATCCTGGTAAAATTTCAGTGTCCGCTCGTTGGTTGAACTTATGGCGCCCAGACAATAAACTGCGCGTGTTCTCACCTTGAGGTCTTTGTCGTCAAGCGCTTTCAGTATCTGCGGTTCTGCGGCCTCTCCGGCGATGCGATAGAGAGCAAAAAGCGTTTCCTCGCGCACCTGCGCATGCTCGTTGAAAAGCAGCAGGTTCAGCTTGCCGATAACGCGACGGTCACCCAGTTCGCCCAGAATCTGCACCAGATTGCGCAGAAAATACCATTCATTCTTTTCTTTATAAAGCTCTGTAACCATCGACTGCACGGCGGCTTCACCAACTTCGACAAGGGCGCGAATCATCTGCTTGCGCACCCATTTGTCTTCGTGTTTGTGAAGAATATCCAGCAGCATGGGAACGCCGTTGCGCCCGAAACTGATGTAAACCTGAGTAATCTGTTTGCGTATTTCCCGATCTTCAACTTCTTCGAATACGTGAATCAGATTCTTCAGCGTGTCTGTCGCCGAGACGTAATCGAAGAGACGCTTGGCAAGGGCGCGCCTGCGTGCATCGCGACCTTCAAGATGTTTGCGTACACTTTCAATTATGCGCGCCACCAGATCATATTTTTTCTGTTCGGCCAGCAGCGGAATGACGCGCTGAAAGCGACTGAGAAAATCGGAGAATTCCTGGTCCGAAAGACGGGAATTGAACTGCGTAAGAATTTTATCTGTGTTTTCAAGAAAGGCTTCAAGCAGTTTGCGCCCGGTGATGCGATCCTGCAACTGCACCGGGAGGTCTTTGAATGGAACCATCTGACGGTTGTAGATTTCTTCCAGAGCGTCGAAGGTTACGGGGTCGCCGGATTGCAGGAAACGGTCGGTGATGTGTGTAATGACTCGCGTGAGAATTTTTTCGTGGCTGTTTGCGATTTTTCGCTGTGCCTCCAGTTGCGCTTTAACCTGAATACTGCGCAGACCCTCAATTTCATTGAGTATGTCGAATGTGCTTTTCGCCAGAAATCCGATCTGCGTACCAAGGATGATGAACATCTCAACATCCAGGTCTTTAAGGAAGGCCATGTCTTCAATGCCTTCCATGATGAGGTCGGAGTTCAGCAGAACTACGATGAGAAAGACCGGGTTTCGCAGTGGTCTTACTGTATCGGTAAAGATGCGCTCTTTGATGGCGCGCATTTCGTCTTCGGTGGCGTCTTTGAGAAGCGGAACCGTTTTCAGGTCCTTGCGCAGTCGGGAAAGCGTAAGCTCGGCCTGCCACGGCAGTTTTCGACCGGAAGAAATGATATCTTCATCGAATACCGCCGAAACTTCCGTGATGTCGTTCTCCATCAGAGTTCGGGTGAACCGTTCGCCTTCCTTGCGGGTATCATCTTTGAATTCAATGGAGAATCTACCCATAAGGTCAATGAAAGTGTTGAATTTTTCTTTGGTTATCGAACGTCTGATGGTCATGGAAATGAGACAGCGACGGTCGAAATATTCCATAAAACGCGGCACGTAAAGTTCGGCCATGCCATGCGGCATTATTTCCTTCAGGCCAACCATTTCATCCAGCGGGCCGTCAACCAGCATGTCTTTATCGTCCCCGATGGATTTTTTGATGAAAGTAACCTGACGGTTATCACCCAGAATTCGACGATAGAGGGAATAAAGACCCTTTTTGGCCTTGACTGCTTCGGGATGATTGGGATCGGCGTAATACCCGGCGCGAGCAACCGACTTGGTAAAGGCCAGAATGAAGGCTGTAATCCATTTTTTCTTTTCAAGGTCGGTGTCGTTTTCACGATCTTCCGACGGCATGAGGAGGTCGCCGCCGGGCCCGGCCAGTTCTGCCGGCATTTCGGCATCGTCGATGAATTCGATCGGCGCTTCGTCAATGAATTTCTGCGAAAGCTTCTGCTGGGGTTTTGGCGAAGCAGACTGAGTGGGGCGCGCCGCCGACGGGTAAGACACGTCCATCTTTACGGTGTTCGGCTCAATGTCCAGATTGATTCCGTCGTCTTCAAAAAGGTCTTCGCCCTGCGATTTCTTCTCCGAGACTGCGTCGTTGATGAGGTCCTGATGCTCCTTTTTGAAATCCAGCAGTTTGAAAAGAGAAACGACGAAATCCATTCCCGGTTTTTCTTTTACTTTCTCGACTTCACCGGAAACAGAAAAGCTTTCGCCGGAAGGCAGCTTGAACACAAGATTTTTCCTGTCCCCAGGCTTGGCCTGATCGCCGGTGCGTATCACCGCCCTTTTGGCGGGAAAATACTGCTCGTTGGCCTTCTGCAGTTCATCTCTGGATTCGAAGACAACAGTTATCTCCGAAGACCCAGCCCAATCGTCTCCGTTTTTGGTTGGACCAATGAACTTCATTTTTTCCCCACCCTTTTTGAATACATTTTCTTTCGAAACATAATTAGAAAAAGATTACCCCAGCAATCAATGATTGGCAAGTATTTGAAACCTGCAAGTTTGCTGGGCCATACCTTCAGGCGACATAATGCCGGTCATTTTCGAAAAAAATTGACCTGCGTGGATGTGCTGTTTATTTTTCGGAAAAATATGATAGACTCAACGAACATCGAATTCATGGAAGAGTAAGGCCATGGTCCAGTTGAATCGCACAGTTATTATGCTGCTGTTTATTACAATGCTGACGCCTTCCGCTTATCTGTACGCACAGGAAGTGGATGATCTCCTGCAGTCCGATTCCGGCGATACGGAACTTTTCGACGACGGGAACGCTAAAGGTGAAGACGAAAAGACACAATATCGCCCAAAGGCGCTGGACACAGTCCTGCTCGACATTCAGCCGGTGAACTCCACAGAAGGAGAAGCCCAGGCCGTTTATGACGCAGTGCTTGAAACAATCAAACTGGCCGAAGACCTCGGTGAAATAAACGGCAGGCTTGAACTTGGCTCGACAATGCCGGAAATGCATCCGATGGAAAAATGCCGCAGCATCGACAACAAACGCTGCATCAGACAAACCGGAATGGACCTGAACGCCCGCTACCTCATTTATGGATCACTGCGCGATATGGACGACGTTTACCTGATCGAACTCGAACTCATGGATGTTCGCGGCGGACAGGTTCTGCAGGAAGTGCGCACACAGGTAGTCAAGCCCAGCACCAGACTTCAGGAACGCGCCGCCGAAGCGGCATGCCGTCTTACGCGCATGTACGGCTGCGAACAGGAAGAAACAATGACGGGCGGAGCGGTCGCCGTCGCTGCGCCGATGCCGGCAGCAGCAGAAGAACAGCCGCCACGGAACGTCGATGACGAGTCTTATTTCGATGATGAAGAAAAACCGGCAACGGCGGAAGAACAGGCGCCGGTGAGCGATGACGAAGCGGACTTCAATGATTCCGAAAAAGAAGAAGCTGCTCCGGTAGAAGCAGTGGCAGCGCAGCCACCTGCAGAACCTGAGCCGGAACAGGAAATCGTAAGAAAATCTTCGGCGGACAGAAGTGGAACATACAGAATTCTAGGATACACTTTCGCTGGAATCGGCGCGGCGGCGCTGGTTGGGTGCGCAACAACTACAGCACTGATGTACATGAAATACGACGAATACAACGCAGTCAAAACTACAGACCCGGATGCGTCCGCCAAAGCGAAATCAAAAAAAGACGACGTAAAAACCTACTACTGGGCGACAATCGGCCTTGGAATCGGCACGGTTGTTTCCGGCGGCCTTTCGCTGATGTTTTTCCTCCTGGACGGTTCAGGCTCCGGCGATTTCGACGCCGACACATCCGACTGGTCGGCAGCGCCCATGGTTTCGCCGGAAGCCGCAGGCTTTCTGGTTAACGGCAGATTCTGATTTCTCGAAAGATATACGTGATGAATCACTTCGGATACAAAATGAGAAACTTGACAGTTCCGGCAACACTGGCCCTGTTTCTGCTGCTGTTGTGCGGCGGATGCATTAAATTCGACAACGCAGCCGAGGAATCGGACGGAAGTGGCGGCGGGACATCTTACGGCGCAAAAGTAAACGTCGAAGTAACCGGTGTGGACAACCGCGCCACGGTGGTAATAGTTGAGCTTGTCTGGTACGAAGGCGGCGCAGAAGGCGACACGCGTTACATGCGCATGGCCGAACCCAGCCTTACGGGAACGCTAAACGTTTCATTCAGCGGTCTTCCGGCCGGCTCCGGCTACGCCCAGGCCGGAACTTTCATCGGCAACATCCCATGGCAGAACTACGGCAAAAGCATCCGCATCGAAATAGGTGACGATCTGAAACCGCAATCGGTTTCGATTGCTCTTTCCGAACCGGATGGAGATGTTGACCTGGATTTCGAATTTACAGTTGAAGATTACCCGGAACTTGAATCGGAAGAAATAATTGAAACCGATTTCAGCGAAGAAACCGAGCTTGAAGAAGCAGAAGAAACTGAAAGCGACATTGAAAGCGATTACGAAGACTTTTTCCGCCCGCTGATTTTCGTACCGTACAGCCCGATCAGCATGATTCCAGACGGAGTGGTCGATCCACTGGACGAATGGGAATTTGCAGAAACCTACCAGTTCCAGACTTACCATCAGTGGCCAACCACCGTCTACATCATGCACGACTCCCGTTACCTGTATATTGGTATGATAGTCAACAACGTACCGTCCTCAGACGAAGGCGACGACAGGGTCCGCATCTATTTCGACCTCGACACGCAGAACGACGGCAACGCATTCAACCTGTACATCACCAAGAAAAAAGGAACCAAAGGATGTGAACCGGTAAATCTCAATTCATGCCTCAATCTTCCATACGGACAGCCGGTATGGGACGCACAGACCTCGCTGTTTGCCGACGGTTACCAGGCCGAATTCATGATTTCGTTCCAGAGCCTGGGGCTTGTCAAGAACGTCGCCAAGCGTCTCGGATTCGCCAGCGCCAGCCAGGACAACGGCTACCTGCACTTCTGGCCGCAAGGTTCAGAACCCGATGACGTAACCACATGGGGTTACGCCGATAGTCTGGACGACTGGGGCGAACATTTCTATCCTGATGGCGATGAAGAAACGGAAATCGAAACAGAGGAAGAAATCGACACAATCGACGTAGATATTGCCGATGGCGATAACAGCGACGGCGATACCGACACAGACCCCGACCCGGATGTGACGGACACAGACCCGGAGACGTTCTCGTGTACGCCGAACGATACCGTGTGCGTTCTTGAACTGGGTGTTTACAAAGCAAAAACCTGCAACGGTTCCGGCAACGGCTGGGACCTTGTCGAAACCTGTGTGGACGACAACGAATGCACGGACAACAGTTGCCAGAATCACACTGGCTGCATATATCCGGTGCTTGAGTATTTCGACTGCAACGACTCTAATCCGTGTACAACAGATGACTACTGCGACACGGACGGACAATGCACCGGCCATCTGCTGGACTGCGTTGACGACAATCCCTGCACCATCGACTGGCAGAATCCGGCCAACCCGGAATGCTGCCAGCATGACTGGAAAACCGTCGGACAGGGCTGCGACGACGGACTGATATGCACCAGCGGAACCAGCTGCCAACCGGTATCGCCCGGAAGCACTGAGTTGCAATGCGTTGGAACGACAATATCCGGCTGCTGCGAAGGTCGCCCCGGAATGGTGCTCACTTCAACCGGCATATGCATAGACAAGTACGAGGCAGTGGCGGTCAACAACGTATATTATAACGGTGGAACCTGCAACGGCAGTGGCGGCACCCGTTACGGACTTGGGGTTGACGATTACGCCAGCGGAGGCCTGCAGGACGACGGCACAGCCAGCGGCGGGCAGACGCTTTACGCCTGCCAGGTCGCGCAGATCATTCCGTCAACAAACCTCACCAAGCATCAGGCGGAAACTCTGTGCGAAAACGCCGGAAAACGCCTCTGCGGCAAAGACGAGTGGGAGTCGATCTGTTCCAATACCGACGTAAACACTTATCCATACGGCGACAATTACCAGGCGACTTACTGCAACGGCGCGGATTTCACACCGGCCAACGACAACGTGGTACAGACAGGTCTGCTCAATCAATGCCTCGCTCCGGGCAACATCTACGACCTCAGCGGCAACGTTCAGGAATG
>JAKQSH010000273.1 GCA_029570245.1 Deltaproteobacteria bacterium
AAAACAAAGAAAATCTGCTGCGGATAGAAAGAGATTTCAACCAGACGCTTATACATGACTCGCCGTTGTTCTTTGTCGCGATCAAGCCAGGTGGCGAAGTTATGATGATGAACAAAACGATGCTGACCGCACTTGGATATGAATCGGAAGAAGTAGTCGGAAAGGATTATCTTGAAGCCACCGCAGCGGATGAAGAATACGAAAAACTCAGAGTGGCGTTCAGCACTATTGTAGATAAACGCAAGGGAACCCAGCTTTCATACAGAGTAAGGTGCAAAGATGGAAGCACTATTCCGGTAGAATGGCATGGCAAACCGATCTTCCTGGGCGATAAAATGGATTTTTTTATCGGAATCGGATTTGACATTACCGAAAGGGAACGCGCAGAAAAAGAGCAGCAACAGCTGCAACTGCAACTGCAGCAGGCAATGAAAATGGAATCCGTGGGACGACTGGCAGGAGGAGTAGCCCACGATTTCAATAACCTTTTGACCAGCATTTCCGGTAACGTAGAACTGGCCTTGAGCGAAGTTCCAAAAGAAAGCGGATTACATACCTGCCTAGCAGAAGTCCGGAAAGCAACCATCAGCGCCGCCTCTCTCATAAAACAACTGCTGGCTTTTTCCCGTAAGCAGATTATTGAGCCAAAAGTGGTAGACCTGAACGCCTTGATTTCAAACATGCACAAAATGCTCGTAAGGCTGATCGGCGAAGACATCAACCTGAAAACAATTCCTCAGGAAAATATAAAGTCCGTCAGGATAGACCCCAGTCAGTTTGAACAGATACTTGTAAATCTTTCGGTGAACGCGCGGGACGCGATGCCCGACGGCGGCGTACTCACAATTGAAACAGCATCAGTTGAACTGGATGAAAATTATTGCAGAACGCACAGCGGCGTCACCCCAGGCCCCTATGTGATGCTTGCGGTAAGCGACACCGGGTACGGCATGAGTGAGGAAGTGCTTGAACACATTTTTGAGCCGTTCTTTACCACAAAACCCAAAAGCGAGGGAACAGGGCTTGGACTGGCGACCGCATACGGAGCAGTGAAACAGGCCAACGGTTCTATTGAGGTATATTCGGAAACAGGCCGGGGGACGACTTTTAAGATTTACCTGCCGGCAGTGAATGAAAAAGCTCATGCGCTTGAATCGGATAAAAACAACGAAATTCTGCTGACCGGAAATGAGACTGTGCTTCTGGTGGAAGATGAGCTTATGGTCAGAAATCTGGCGGTGCGACTGCTTGGAAAGATGGGATACAGAGTCATTGAAGCAGCCAACGGCAAAGACGCTCTGAAGCTCGCGTCCGATTTCAGCGAAAAGATAGACCTTCTTATGACAGACGTGGTCATGCCCGGCATGAATGGTCGTCAGCTTTCCGAAAATCTGAAAGAAATTCACCCCGAAACCAAAGTGCTGTTTACCTCAGGCTATACTGAAAACATCATTGCCCATCATGGAGTTGTTGAGAAAGGCCTGAATTTTATCGGCAAACCGTACTCGATGAACCTGCTTGCAAGAAAAATCCGGGAGACATTGGACAGTTGAAGATTGAATGTTGAAATTCTCTGCTCTGTAACAAAAAAAACAGTTTCGTTGGATGATGCATCGGCTTTATAATACATACGTATATTGAATCAGAGCTGTGATTACAAATTTCAGGGGAACAGAGCAGTTAACAAATGGAAATAACTGAGAAAGATCGAGAGAGAGCAAAAGCCTGTCTGAATTGCCCGGTATGCAGCCATGCGCGGAAGAAGCAGCGCGGACTGGCTTTCTGGTTTGTGAAGAATGTAGAAGACAAATTCTGCCCGAATTGTCAGGCTTACGAAAAGGTATACGGGAAAAAGGCACACGAGCCGCTGAAATAAAAAAACGCAAACAGGAATTGGCTGGGGTGGTACACGCCGGAATCCTGACTGCAGGAGTACGAATATGAACGATTCATACAGGCTGGATGTCGGGACGATTCAGGATAAGCATTTCAGAACTGCAATCAACAGAATCAGCGACGGCGTATATATTGTTGACGACAGACGGCGAATTTTATTCTGGAGCAGTGGAGCGGAAGAAATTACCGGCTATCGGAGCGAAGAAGTTGTCGGTTCGTTCTGCTTCAACAATATTCTGCGACATATCGACGACAGCGGAAAAATGCTGTGCCGTGAGGGCTGCCCGCTGCATCAGACTCTCAAGGATGGAATACTGCGTGAAAACAAAGTGTACCTTCATCACAAATCCGGTTTGCGGGTTCCTGTTACGGTAAGAGTTACGCCGATCTTTGCCGACGACATGCAGATTATTGGAGCGGTTGAAACGTTTTTCCGCAATTACTCCGAAGAAGAACTGGCACGTCGAGTGAAAGAGCTTGAAGAAATCGCCCTTCTCGACCAGCTGACACGCATTTCCAACCGGCATTTCCTTGAAATGAAGCTCCATACCATACACATGGAACTGCTGCGTTACGGCTGGCAATACGGCGTTATTCTTATCGACATCGACGATTTCGGGAAGGTCAGAGAAAATCACGGCAACGAGGCCGGCGACAGGGTACTGAAAATGATGGCGACTCTCATGTCGCAGAACATGCGCACTTTCGATACCATTGGCCGTTGGGACGGCGATGCTTTTCTTGTAATCGCCAGTAATGTCAATCGGCAGCAGCTGTTCGGACTGGCGGAAAGGTTAAGAATCCTTACTGAAAATTCAGCCGTTTACATTGAGGGATATCCTGTAAGAGTTACCATTTCAGCAGGGGTGACTCTCGGAAAGAAAGAAGACACGCCGGAATCGCTGCTCGAACGTGCAGAAGAACTGCTGCAAAATAGTAAAAGCAGCGGCAAAAATCAGGTTTCGCAGACTCTGGATTGAGAGAGAAAATATAAGAAGGTTGCTTTCCAACCTATTTTCTGGATAATTGCAGGAAAATGAAAAATTTGAATCTGTCGATGCGCTTGAGCGCAAGAATTGAAATAAAATCGGAAACAAGCGGTGTAAACGCCACCGGCCTGCTCATGGCGGTTGCAAGCGACAGCCTGATGGTCCGCTCTCCGCTGCAATTTAATACCGGCGAGCTCCTGACATTTTTCGGTGAAATCAACATGCGGGAATCATTGTCTTTTCCTGTAGAAGTCGAAAAAGCGAAACACCACGTGTCGGCGCTTGATTCTCTTGATTATTTCGAGTTGAAATGTCGGGTTCTTGATGAAGTTCAGTTCAGGAAATTTATCCACGGCTTGAGTAGAACAAGTAGAGAAATGAAAGAAGACCTGCGCATAAACGTAGAAGCTCCTGTAAAAGCACGTCTTGATGGGAAAAAATTCGATGCCGTTTGCCGTAATATCAGCAGAGGAGGACTCTTCCTGGCTATCACCGGAAAGGCGCCTGAAATAGTGACTCTCGACACAATAGACATGCGCATCGACTTTCCGCCGCCTATCGGCCAGATTGAATGCAGCGGAGAAGTTGTATACGTAATGGATGATGACGAAGCCGAACGTCTGGACATAGTTGCCGGGGCGGGTATAAGGCTTGACTGCGAAGACGAAGAACGCCGCTTTAAATGGGAAGATATCCTGCAGGCTTTCCACAAAGCTCTGCTTGGACATGATTCAAAAATCTGATAAGCCGCAATCTGACTATTTCAGTCCCAGCAATTCATTTATTGCATCAGAATCAAAACCAGAAACTACAGTTTCTCCGATCATTGTAAGCGGTGCGCCCTCCAGGTTGTGGCTGCGCCGCAACGCTTCGGCGGCCTCAGGGTTTTTCTCTATATCAATTTCACGGTATTTCACATTGTTGCGGCTGAGATATGTTTTCAGACGGTAGCACCATGTACACGAATCCCGTGAATAAAGAACGACTTCCGGCTGCTGAGGTTTTCTGGACGGCATATGTGAACCTCACATATTCATAATATGAAACAACAAATAAACATTCAGGCGTCTTATAAACGCTCTGATGAATAAAAAGATAAGTGCATCCTGTGTTCTGTCAAGCACAGGAAAAACAAAACAAGCGACTTGCCAAATTCGGATGGAGTGAATTAGATTGAACGCACAATATGATTTTTCATGCGGAAACAAAAAATGAAATCTGGCCTGAAAAAATTCGGACTGGCCCTAGCTGTTGCACTCGCGATATCAATAGTATTGGCCCTGCTTCCTGCAAACAGCGACAGAATTGCAGCGCTCAACGCAGAACGTCTGCATGCGGCGCTGAAGGACTCCTGCGCCGAGAACGGACTGGATTATCCGCTGAGCTGCAATTTCGTCATCAACCAGGAAGAACTGGTGCCGCTTACAGAAGAACTGGAACGCCTTGGACCGTTCAGCGGCAGAAACGGCGCCGTCCGGGATTGCACTTTGTCCATTTCTTCATGCGGTCTGCTGTTGAAAGCTCAGTTGTCGGGAAATGAAATAACGAATCTGGAAACATCTGTTCCTTCCCTTCTCTGGACTTCACTGTTGCCTGCGATTCTTGCGGTTTGTATTGCCATGGCGACTGGCCGCATTCTGCCGGCGCTGGCAACAGGTGTAATATGCGGAGCGGTACTGCAGCACTTCGACGCCACTCTGCTTGCTCCTTTTTCGGGTGCTGGAAGCGGAACTTACCGGGTTTTACGCAACGTGCTGCTGGATGATTTTCATATTGAAATATTTCTGTTCACTTTCGCAATAATCGGAATGGTGAATGTCGCATCCGCATCCGGCGGAATTTCAGGTCTGGCGCGTCTGCTGGGACGCATGGCGCGCGGCACCCGCTCTACTCAGGCCGCCACGGCGCTTCTGGGACTGGCTATTTTTTTCGACGATTACTCAAATACTATCGTGCTGGGCTCCTCAATGCGTCCGCTCACGGACAAAGCGCGCATAAGCCGTGAAAAGCTGTCATACATTGTAGACACGACTACTGCTCCTGTAGCGGCGCTGGCGCTTGTTTCCACATGGATCGGCTACGAAGTCGGTCTTATCGGGGATATTATGAAGACTCTCAATATCGGCGGTTCGCCTTATGGAGTGTTCATTTCGACTCTGCCCTTCAGATTTTACTGCATAATGTCTCTGATTTTTCTGTTCGCTAACATCGCAAGCGGACGGGAAATCGGACCGATGAGCGTCGCCCAGGCACGGAGTTTTACAAGCGGAGAAGTCCTGCGCCCCGGTTCCAAACCTCTTTCAGGCACGGCGACACAGGCCGTTTCTGGGCGAGAACTGGCGCTGAATGCGATCGTCCCGATTCTGAGCGTTATTGTCCTGGTAATAATCGGAATGGCGGCTAACGGAGCCGGCATAATTTCGCCGGAAGGATTCAATTCGGCTGCGTTGTCAGCATTCGACTGGGCAAGGCTTCTGACGTTTGAAAACAACTATATCGTTATGTGCCAGAACGGAACCTGGGTGCTGATGATAGCCGCTTTCGTCGGTTCAGGTCTGGCCATTTTACTGGGAACACTGTACGGAAATTCACCATTGACGGCACTTTTTAAAGCCTGGCTGTCATCATGGAAAGTGCTGGCGCTGGCTTTCGGAGTGCTGATTCTTGCCTGGTCCATAGGCGAAACCAACGGCAATCTTGGAACCGGACAGTATCTGGTGGCGCTTCTGGCGGATTCTCTGCCGCAGTGGCTGTTGCCGCTGATGATTTTTATTACAGGCGCATTGATTTCATTTGCAACCGGCTCATCCTGGGGAACAATGGCGGTTCTGCTTCCTGCGGCTGTTCCTCTGGCCTGGCACATGGGAGGAATGCCGCTATTGATTATCGGAGTCGGAGCGGTTCTGGACGGCTCAATTTTCGGCGATCACTGTTCGCCGCTCTCGGACACAACCATAATGTCGTCAATATCATCCGGGTGCGATCTTATGGATCACGTCCGAACGCAGATGCCGTACGCTCTGATAGTTGCAGCGACAGCCATTCTACTTGGGTACTCCATCGCCGTTCTTACGGTTCCATGGCTGTCTTATGCTGTTTCGGCTCTGGTTTTCGGATTGTTGCTCAGATTTGCAGGCAGAAAATCGCCTCAAGCGGACATCTGAAACAAAGCGCTTATTTTTCCACAGGAATTTCTTCCGCTTTTTCCTGTGACGAATCTGCGCTCTGAGTTTCTTCCGTCTTTTCGCCTTCGCCGGATTCGTCTTCGCTCATATCGTCATTATCGTCCGGGACAGACAGAGATTCAATGGTGGGTCCGGCTTGCGGTATGGATGGGATATACGGCGGCGGCGGCGGAAGCTCCACCCGTTTTTTGTTGATATCCTCATCATTCCTGATTTTCATCTGCATCAGGTTGCCCTGCTCTTCCACGGGTCCGAACTGCGAAAGATGATTCTCGACTGAACCGAACATCTGTTCTGCGGCGACATGCATACAGGCGTCGCGCTGGCTGATGTCGGGGCTGGACATGCACTGGCTTTTCTGCTTCTGGTAAGCTTCATATGCGAAATCAATACCGTCTTTGCCCACACAACCGGAAGTGGTAAAGATCATCGCGAACATCAGCGCCACCAATAGCGAACATTTCGATTTGAAAAACATTTCAAGCTCCGTGAAAAGAATCAACGGGAAAACTGAATATCAACATCCTCACGATGTGCAGGGTTGATTTCCCACAAACGACGAGGCTTAAGGTTCATGCGCGCTGCGATCAGAACGTCCGGGAACTGCTCGATACGCGTGTTGTGCAGATTCACCGCTTCGTTGAAGAATTCGCGTCGATCCGCGATCTGATCTTCAAGATCGGAAATGCGCCTCTGCAATTGCCGAAAGACGCATCGGCCTTGAGTTCGGGGTAGTTTTCCACCACCGCGAACAGAGATTTGAGTGCGCTGCTGATTGCGTTATGAGCCGCGAACGAATCGGATGAGTCTGTCGCTCCCGGCAGGTTGCGCGCCCGGATTACTTTTTCAAGCGTTTCCCGCTCGTGCTCCATGTAGCGCTCGCAAACTTTTACAAGCTTGGGAAGTTCGTCGAAACGTTGTTTGAGGAGAACGTCTATGTTGCTCCAGGCCTTGTCGATATTGTTTTTCAGGCTGACAAGCCCGTTGAAAATGGTTATCACGTAAAAAACAAGCCCCAGAATGAGAACAAGAAGAACAACCAGTACGATGGCGGAAACCATTGCGGACCTCCCGATTGTTAACGAATATCCGGTTTATATGATATCAGATGACGCAACTAACCGAAAGCCAGAAACTTTATGAGAAGAACGACTCCGGCTACAGAAGACGCGACAGCTCCTCCGAAGTAAATGACTCCGCCGACATTGAACCAGAACGAAAGCTTATCCTCAGATTCTTCGGCAATAATGAAAGGCAGCCCCCGTTGCAGCGGCTTATGCACCACGACTTTTTCTTCGATCTTATCTGCCGCTTCTTTTTCGGCAAGCGCATCTTTAAGCGCCGCATACTCTGCGTCCTGACGCGCACGTTCCCACTCGTTATCGTCGATGCGACCGTTCCGATCTTCGTCGTACTGCATCAGTTTTTCCTGATCCCGCTTCAACTGACGAAGTTTATCAGTCTTGATATTTTCCACCGCCGGAGTATCGGATTTACGCGGCGACGCAAAACCGAGCACATAAACCGAAGCAAGTTCCGGTATTGTTTCTTCCACAAATTTTACATCCTGCGGCACCGCGACAGCACCCATCCCGGCCAGACCTCCGCCGGCGAAAGTTTCTTTGTGCAGCGAACGCATCTCTGCTCCTTCCGGTTCGATTATTACACTTCCGGTTTCGTCCCTCAGAATGAATGGAACCGGTCCGCTGTTGGTGTCGCTGGAAATGCTCCATGCGTTATGGTCTTTCCTGCGGCCCCTGCTGAGCACATATTTTCTGACTCTGTAATAAACACATGGAGTCCGAGAAATCGGCGCAATAAGATTGTACATGCGCTCGACTGTGCCTTTAACTTCAACCATTCCCATGCTTAAAGAACGCGCTTTTGATGTAGGAGTGTTTTCTATCCAGCGCTTAAGCCTGAGATAGCGGAATGTCATATAAAAGAAAATCAGACCGAGAATGAAAAAGCTTATCCCGTTGCGACCTATACTTTGCCACCAGAGCGTTGCAATTTCGGTGCTGAAACGAATTACCGGGCCGACGAGAAACGCACCGCTTAGAACTACCGCGCCTAAAACGATGCTGATAAGCGACCTTGAGCCTATGAAAGAATTGCGTGTACGTTCCGGTGGCGGCGGTGGAAGCACCCGCTCTCTGATAGGTTTTTCCGGGTGCTGAGCAGAGTGAGAAGCCGGCTTTTCTTCCGGTTTGACGCTGGATGCCTTTTCAGTTTTAACATTTTTTACAGGCACCGCAGCGGCATGTGCAACAACGGCTTTCTCCTCTTCTGCTACCCGGGTTTCGTTGTGCCGATAAATTTTTTGCAGAAGCCACCCGTAGCGCAACAGTGATTTCTGATTGTTTTCCTCTGTTCCGGTTCCGTTTGTTTCGAGCTGTATACCCGGCAGAGAGAAAAGACCGAAATCCATTTCGAGACTGAATTTTCCGGCATATTTCCGTACAATACGCAAAGCGGTTTCGAGATTTTTTATTGAACTTTCGCCGGCGTATTTGCCCAGACTGGCCGGATCGAATCCGCCCGGAGTGAGGCGGATCGGTGAAACATTGCCATGATCGGCAATTCCCTCTCTGAATTTATGCGGAAGAACATAGATATCCAGCACAGCTTGACCGGACTTCAATATCGCAGAGAATTTTTCCTGTGTTGACACACGGATATCTTTTCCCTGAAAGTTGACGGCCTTGTGCACAATTTTGTTGATAATTGAATTTGAAAAAGAAGCTGCAATCACCATTACGCGAGCCCCGGAAGGCAGCTCAGTCTCACGTCCCATTGAATCTCTGAAGATGATGGATTCCCGTGTCAGGCGGAACCCTTTGGCGTTGAACGGCCTTATGGAAGGGTAATCCAGATCGGAAATGCACCATTCATAGCCGTATTTTTCGATCACTCCACCGATTGCAATCAGTCGGTCTTCGCTTCTGTCCAGTGCAAGAACTCCCAGACCGTCGCCCTTGAGATTCTGGCGGGCCGAGTATGAATCAATGCCGAATCCGATACTCAGCTCATTAAGCATACTTTCGAGCGACTCTTCATTAAGGTGTCGCTGCCTGACTATCAGTCGAAGCGCTCTGTCCATTTTCAATACTTTCAGAAAAATATCAGAGGAAAACATGCCATTGCGAGGCGATTTTGAGCACAATTGTAGTTCAGACAATTGTTTTTCGCGAAGAAATTCAGCAGCTCTGTATAAGGTCGCCGGGGAGAAAACCTGCCGAATCAAGACGCATCAGCGCATAATCGTTGGCATGGACGCTTTCGAGATACAGATATTTCTCGCCGACTATTTCATTTACCTTCTGTTGCTGCAGTTCACCGCTTTTCTGGATCAGATGCACGCTGTCATTTCTGAATATGCGATTGCGTACCTGAACGATGTACCATCCACCGCCCATATCCTGAATGATTTTTCCGACAAAAGTCCTCACTCCGGCAGGAGTCGCGTTGTAATAATTGATTGAAGTTTCGCGCGGCTCTCCGAAATAAAAACCTGTGCAGTAGTCGCGATGACTAACCCTGGACAGTTCATCCAGCCAGGCCGGATCGGTGCGATAGCACTGCGGGTTCTCGAAGTAGCGGTCGATGGCCTGACGATAACAACGGATTGTTGAGGCGACATAATTCAAGCCCTTCATGCGACCTTCGATTTTGAAGGAAGATACGCCGGACTCGATAAGCGCCGGAACATGTTCTATCATGCATAGATCACGCGAGTTGAAAATGTGAGTGCCGTGCTCGTCTTCGACAACCGGCCAGTATTCGCCGGGGCGTTTCTCTTCTACCACTTCATAACTGAAACGGCACGACTGTGTGCATTCGCCAGAATTGCCGCCACGCAGCGTAAGGAAATTACTCAACAGGCAGCGTCCTGAATATGATATGCACATTGCCCCGTGCACAAACACTTCAATCTCGGCTTCTGTGGCATGTGCGATTTCGGACACTTCCGACAGCGAAAGCTCACGGGCCAGATTGACTCGTTTCACGCCCATTCCGTGCCAGAAATCAACCGCACCGATGTTCGTAGTATTGGCCTGCGTGCTCAGATGCAACGGAATTTCAGGTACAATGGTTCTGGCCGCCATTATTACCGCCGGATCGGAAGCGATAATGGCATCAGGATGAACTTCCATTCCGATGAATCCGAGATAATCTTCGATCTCAGGCAACTGAGCATTGCGAGGAAAAATATTCAGCGCCAGATATACTTTTACTCCATTCCGGTTTGCAAGCGAAACCGCCTCAATCAGCTCATCGTCGCTGAAATTCTCGGCAAAACTGCGAAGAGAAAAACGCTTGCCGGCCAGATAAACAGCATCTGCGCCATAATGAATTGCCGTCTCCAGTTTTTCGAAACTGCCGGCCGGCGCCAGAAGTTCGACTTTTTCTCTTTCGTTTCGCATATTCCTGCCATAAACAAATTCAGTGCCAGACTATATAATGCAATTCGCCGAATATAGCCAGCGGCATTTTGCTGTCCGATGTCAGCTTCAGACTGTCTGTTTTTTGCGCAATATCTTGATTTGTTAATGTATTCGATATATTATATGCAACAACTCTGGTTGAATGCCCCCATTGAATTATGCTGTTGCGAGGTGATTTCATGTCTGAAAAAACGTTCAGGGCCATGACAGTCAGCGAAGACGGAGAAAACCGCTTTCTGATGGAAATCAAACAGAAAGCTTTCGACGAGCTGCCGCCGGGTGACGTGCTGGTGCGCGTTCAGTATTCTTCAATCAATTACAAAGACGCGCTTTCAGCCAGTGGAAATCGTGGCGTTACCAGACTATATCCGCATACGCCGGGAATCGACGCCGCCGGCATTGTCGTAGAATCCATCGGCTCGGAATTCAATCCCGGCGATCATGTACTTGTCACTGGATTCGATCTTGGAATGAATACTTCTGGAGGGTTTGCGGAATATATCCGCGTTCCGTCGGAATGGATAGCAATGATGCCTGTCGGACTGACGTTCAGAGAGGCAATGACTTTCGGTACGGCAGGACTGACCGCCGGTCTTTCGGTTTACAAACTGACGGAAATCGGCGGAGTAAGGCCATCCGCCGGACCGATTCTGGTAAGCGGCGCACGCGGCGGAGTGGGCAGCCACGCAGTGCGCCTCCTCGCGAAACTTGGTTATGAAGTCACCGCCGTTACCGGAATTCTCGAAAATCCAGCCGAAGATTTCGAAAAAGACAGGCAATATCTGCATGCCCTTGGTGCAAAAGAAGTGATTTCACGCGAGGACGCCTGCGATGTTTCGGGAAAGCCGCTTCTTAAACCACGCTGGGCCGGAGTTATCGACACTGTCGGCGGAGATATTCTGGCTACGGCGCTGAAAAACACCATGTATGGCGGCGTCGTAACCGCCTGCGGCAACGCTGCTTCTTTTGAACTGAATATCAACGTTTTTCCTTTCATTCTGCGAGGCGTAACGCTTTACGGAATCGATTCGGTAATGTGCCCTATGTATCTCCGCAACGAAATATGGCGGCGTTTTGCGGGAGACTGGAAGCTTTCGGATGAGGAAGCCGAACAAATGGCGTTTGAATGTGGACTGGAAGATGTTCCTGTACATATCGAAAAATTGCTGAAGGGAACGCTCAAAGGCCGTGCAGTTGTAAAAATATAGAACACTAATAGTGCAAAAAAGAAAACGGGCGGCACAGCATGTCGCCCGTTTTTTTATGGCACAATGCGAGGCAAGGCAACCTACAGTGGTTTTACCGGAAGATAAATATCAACGATGTGTTTGCCCTCAGGATGATCTTTGGGGCTGTTAAGGTAAACCTCAAAGCAGGGACGATCGTCCGGCAGATAGCCGCTTGCAGGCAGCCATGAACCACAGATTCCGGCCCAGGCGTCTTCGTACTGATGCGGAAGAATCTCGAAATGAGAAACCGCATAGCTTCCACCTGAAATAACCGCTTTGCCGACTTCGCCGTCAACTGCGGTTCCGGGCGGCACTGTCAGGCAGACATCCAGGCGCAGCTTGCTGTCTTCCGTTACACTGGGATCATCGTGATAGACAGAAATGCATTTCGTTTCTTCAGAAATCAATCCCCGCGCTCCGGCCCACTGAAAAAGCCTTCCGAAAAGTCTGCCGAAAAGCGCTTCATCGCCCTTGTATGGTCCGATGTTTCGGATGTAAACAACAGGCATGTCGGGAATTTGTTTCACTTCCACCTTGAAATCAGTTCCATTTTTCATTTTTATGCTCCATAAGAAGTTGTTCGACACGCCCGAACAATAATCAATATCGACGCTTATTGCCTGACATCCGTTGCCATTCGTTTGACAAATCTTGCTATCAGACATGTTTCTGATTTCCATCGAAGTTCCGTCGCTCTCGCGCCATGCACTTGGCGTTATGCCGAAATGCTGAGAAAAGGCCCGCGAAAACGCATCTGAACCAGAAAAGCCACACTCGAAAGCGATTTCGGTTATGGATTTGGCGGGTTCATTCTTAAGCCTTGCGGCTGCTTTTTCAAGACGTATTCTCTTTGTGAACTGGTGGCAGGTTTCCCC
>JAKQSH010000292.1 GCA_029570245.1 Deltaproteobacteria bacterium
GGCGGCCACCGGCGAGGGCGACAGCACGCTGATTCCAGAAGAATATGCAGAGTTCACCGGGCGTGTCGCCACCGAATACTGCGACGTGATAAAAGAATACGAACTGTGGAACGAACCCGACATGTCGATTTTCTGGGAACCGGAACCCGATCCGCAGCATTACGGAACGATGGTCAAGCAGGCCTACACGGCCATAAAAGCTGCCTGCCCGGACGCGCGCGTTTCCCTGGGCGGAATGGCTTCATATTCGGATGTCGATCTCTTCAACCGCTGGTGGTTCCTGCGCGGATTGTATGATGCCCATCCCGACATCGCCGATTATTTCGACGCCGTGGCGCTGCACCCCTATACCTTTATGGTGTCGTATCCCCCCGAGAACGACATGATCCGCGAAGGCGGCAGCAGCAACACCGAAAGCCAGACGCTTATGACGCAGATGGCCCGCGATATTCTTGCAGAAATGGGCAAAGCGGACGCGCCGCTGTGGTACACGGAAGTAGGTTGGACTACTTACGGCGCCGAGGAAGAAACTATCGCGCGCTGGCTCGCCCGCAGTGCGTTGATAGCTTCGCGCGACGGCATCGAATACTGGTTGTGGTACACATTCTTCGACAGCGAGCCGGAGCCGGATGAACCCACCGACAACTGGTCGAATTTCTTCGGTCTTTTCGGATGGCCGGGCGACGCTGTGGAACCGCGCCGCACCAAGCCCGCCTGGTATGCGCTTAAGGGACTGTCCGACGTACTGGGCGACGCGCATTTTGTCCGCGATCTGTCTCAGACGCTCGAACTGCCCGCCGACGTTTACGTTCTGGGATTCATGCGCCCCGACGGCGTGCGGATGCTGGCGGCCTGGGACGGACGCGAGGAGCCCGACCGCATAGACGGCAAAACGCAGGAAGGCGGCCCGGACACCACCTTCGAACTCACGCTGCCGCTGCCCCCTGCGGCGCAGGCGGTAAAAATTTACGACATCAACGGCGCGGAAATCGCCGCCGAATCGGCCTTTTCCAGCACGCCGGAACCGACGCTTTCACTTACGCTGGACATCTCGGTCAGATATGTGGAGATTCAGGAATAGCGGTTTTTTTGGCTGTCTTCCGGGATTTCATTAAACGATAAGCCGTTATCGTTTAATAAAATCCCGCTGATTAAACTTTGTTTAATAAAAGCGTGCTGGCCGGAATGGCTTCAACCGGACATTTCTGAAGCAAGATGTCGGAATGTCCATTTATCACTGCAGGGGCTCCGTGCCTCTCTCAAGTATTCTCAAATATTTCTCGTAGTAGAAAATTTTACCCTTTTCTCTGTCCCGCAACAATCGAACTATGCCGAGTTCTTCAAGATTCTTCATGGCTTTTGACACAGCCGGATAGGACAGTGTAAGCTTTTTTGTAATGCCGGCTATTGACTGAACAGGATTATGTCGCAGACATTCGTGTACCCGCAACGCCGAACCGGCAGCCCTTCCGATGGATTCGATAAGTTTGCCGTCGGACTCAAACAGTTTACGCAACTCAAGAGCCGTACCTACTGCCTGGTCAGCCGTTTCAATAACACCGCGCAGAAAAAATCTCAGCCAGCTTTCCCAGTCACTTTCAGTACGCACTTTCTGAAGAAGCTCATAATATTCGTTTCGATTGCCTTTGAAAAAAACCGACAGATACAGAATCGGCTCTTTCAATACACCTTTAGAGCACAGAAGAAGGGGAATCAGCAAACGTCCAAGACGGCCATTTCCGTCAAGGAACGGATGTATGGTTTCAAATTGAATATGAACCATTCCAGTTCTGATAATGACCGGAATATACCTGGTGTCATCATGTATGAATTTCTCAAGATCACTCATGCATTCTTCAACAAGTTCTTTCGGAGGAGGCACAAATCCGGCGTTTCCCGGACGCGTTCCTCCAATCCAGTTCTGGCTTTGACGGAATTCTCCAGGAGTCTTGTGTTCTCCGCGACCCTTACGCAGAAGAATTGAGTGAAGTTCCTTAATAAGGCGCACGCACACCGGAAAATCATCTTCACGGATGCGCTTTAATCCATGGTTTATAGCGGCCACATAATTTGATACTTCCACGACATCATCAAGAGGTACTCCGGGCAGCTCGTTGTTCTCGAACAGGAGCAGGTCAGCGAAAGACGACTGCGTTCCTTCAATCTGCGAAGAAAGCAGAGCCTCCTTGCGTATGTATACATATAAAAACTGGCCGAGATCAGGAAGTTGCAGCGTTGCCATATCCAAGCGCCCAAGAGCGCGATTGGCCTGTTCATTTAAATACTGAATTTCAGGTGAAAGCTGAAAATCCTCAGGCGGCAGCGGGTTCGGTACAAAAGCCTGAACACTTTCTCCAGCAACTGTACTTGTTTTGTAGCAACCGCTTATTTTTGAAGGCATATGAATTTTTCCATTTTTGAAACAAAGTTTAACGATATGGATTTTGTTAAACGATAAGCCGTTATCGTTTAACAATCAAGCGGTTTTTTTCCAGTCGGGTGACCTTTCATTAAACGATAGGCCGTTATCGTTTAATAAAAGCCCGGCAATTAAACTTTGTTTAATAAAAGTCAGTTTCCACAAACCCGTAAAATTGTCACACCCGCGAAAGCGAGTGTCAGGATTTTATCGGCCCTGATATGAATTTCCGCTTTTGCGGGAATGACGGGCTGTGGCCGCTTTGACTCCTGTTGGAGTGGGTTCCATGTGGCGGACTGACCGGAAATGGTCAGCGCTGGCGGGTTCCCAGTTCGGGAGTGTAGAATTTTTCGAGTCCCAGTTCTTCGCGCATACGGCCCAGCCAGCTCTTGCGCACTGCGTAGGGCTGGAACATGGACTTGAAGCCGTTCATTATCATCATTTTGATGTCGATGAGATCGAAATTGAAGGCCCGATGCGCCAGCAGCAGTTCGTCGGTGACGGTAGTGTCTCCGATGAGGCGGTTGTCGGTGTTCAGCGTGACACGTAATCCCTTGTGGTAATATATCGGCAGCGGATGGGCTTCGATGTTGGGAATGGCGCCGGTCTGCACGTTGGAACTGAGACAGATTTCAATAGGGATACGGTGATCGTTGACGTAGTTCATCAGCTCGCCGTTTTCGAAGAGGCGCGTGCCGTGTCCGATGCGTTTGGCCTGGGTGTAATGAATGGCCTCGTGAATGGATTCGGCTCCGTGGGCTTCTCCGGCGTGAACGGTGGTGTTGATGTTGTTTTTTAGAATAAGATAGAAGGCTTTCAGGTGCTCTCTGGGCGGATGGTTGTATTCGGCCCCGGCCAGATCGAAACCGACCACGCCTTCGTATTTGTAACTTACCGCCAGTTGCGCCAGTCTGAACGACACTTCGGGGTTCATGTTGCGGATGCCGCAGACGATAATGGCGCTTTCGACGCCGAATTTCCGGCAGCCGAGTTTGAGACCTTCGTTTACCGCCTCCACCGAATCTTCGGGACTCATGCCCCGGTTGGTGTGAAGAATGGGAGAGAAACGCACTTCCATGTAGCGCACGTTCTCTTTTGCGGCGTCTTCAACCAGTTCGTAAGCCGCTCTGGTAAGGTTTTCGCGGCTCTGCAGAACGCTTAATGTAATGTCGAAGGCTTCCAGATATTCTTCGAGCGATTTGCATTTTTTGCCGGAATGCACCAGCTCTTTCACTTCTTCCGGCGTCGATGCTTTCAGCTCGATGCCGTCTTTGGCAGCAATATCGAGAATCGTTTCGGGGCGCAGCGAACCGTCAAGGTGAACATGCAGGTCTATTTTGGGAAGGCCCAGAAACTCTTCGCGGCTTACTTCTTTTGTTTTTTCCATCAATTCAGAAACTCCATAAAATTAACAAATCAATCGAACTTTTTAAAACAATGGGTCACCACCCCAAGTATACTTATTTCCGCGCCGTCGTCAGCATTAATTTTTATTGGACGGTAACGCGAGTTGGCCGGACGCAGTTCGATGCCGGAAGAGTCGCGGTGCAGAAATTTGACGGTGGCTTCGCCGTTTATCATGGCGACGACGATGCGCCCGTTGTCGGCATCGGGCTGCTGATGCACAAAAACCAGATCGCCGTTGTCGATGCCGATTTCAGTCATTGAGTCGCCTTTGACGCGCAGCGCGAACAGATCGTCGCGCCCCCCAAGGAGCTTGCGGTCGAAGCTGTATGTTTCGCTGATGTTTTCCAGCGCCAGAAGCGGAGCTCCGGCGGCCACCTGCCCCACCAGTGGAACCTCCACCGATTCTTCGTAGCCGAGCTGATTGAATTCGGGGCTGGCGTATACCAGGCGCAGACCGCGTGATTTGTTGTCGCTGCGTTCGATGTAGCCTTTTCTTTCGAGCGCCTTCAGGTGATCGTTGACGCCGTTGGGCGAACTGATTTTGAGTACGGCAGCTATTTCACGGATGGTGGGCGGAAAACCGCGCGCTTCTATTGTAGAAGTTATTACATCAAGTACGGCTTTCTGGCGGGGCGTCAAATCTTTCATGGCTGCACCTTTCGCAGACGATATTGATCGAATCGTACTGTACATGTGCACAGTTGTCAAGCCTGAGTGCATGAAAACATAAGGTTTTTCCGACTCGCGGATGAAAAGTCACAGTCTTGTCGGGACGGGAAGCACGATTGGCCGGTTCAATGTTCAGGGTTTGTCGCGGCCACCCGCCTGAAAATCGGATGAAAGCTTGAAGCACTGCCCGGACAATAATTTTTTTTCGTCTGGCATCAGCCGGGATTTTCTGCTTAAAATATTTCCGAACAAACATGGAGGTATACGGGCATGAGAAGTATCTGGGTCAACATGCTGATTTTATGCGCGGCGCTGCTGTTAGTATCGTGCGGCGGCGACGACATGCAGGAAATTTCCGGCGGCGACGGCGACGCAGCCGAACATGACGCGTCCGAAACGGATTCGGCACCGGATGGCGACATTGACGCCACCGAAGAAATCACCGAGTTCGAAATTGAAGACAAACCGGACGGCGACAGTGAGCCTGCAATGGAAGACGAATCCGAACTCGAATCGGAATCGGTGTCCGAAGCGGAAACACCGGAAGCCGACGGCGATGAAGAACTCGAACCTGAAGCCGATCAGCCGCCGGCGACCCTGGAAATTTCCGGTGTCGATCCGGCTTTCGGCATCTACAGCTTCTCGACCGGCGTATACATCAGCGGGCAGGGTTTCACCTCGGACGCCGAAGTTTTTGTGGGCGATGTGGCAGCTTCGGAAGTGGGCTTCGTTTCCGATAATCAGTTGTACGCGGTTTTCCCCGCCGTCGATCTGGCCGATATCGGTCCGCGCGACGTGCGTGTGGTGCAGGGCAACGGGGATTTCACGCTTGAACGCGGCTTTGCTTATCTGTACAGCGAAGACCCGGTGGTTATGGTTCACGGCTGGAGCGGCAGCCCCGACGAAATGCAGTGGATCGCAAATCATCTGCGCGAGGCCGGTTATCCTGAAGGCTATCTCAACCGCATCGCATACAGCAACAACATGGGCTCGAACCTTGTCAATGCAGTGGAACTGGCCGCTTTTGTTGACGAAGTGCTGCTGCGCACCGGCGCGAGTAAAGTTGATATCGTTGCGCACAGCATGGGCGGACTTTCGTCACGTCTTTATATTCGCAACAGCGGCGGCGTGCATGTGCGCGATTACGTCTCCACCTGCGGCGCGCATCACGGCACTTCCGAAACCTGTCTGGCGATGGGGCTGGCGGGAGAAGGCGGCAAGGAAATGTGTCCGGCCTATGCAGAGGAAGCCGACTCGTATAATGGAATACAGTACCTGCTTAACGGTGATCCAGACGTTGAAGATGTTGACGAGACGCCCTTCGGTGCGGAAGACGGCGGCTGGATATATTACAACGCCATCTATTCCATCACCGACGGCGTGATTGTGCCGCATACGTCAAGCTGTCTCAATCAGAAGTCATCCGGCGACTGTACCGACGAAATCAACCACCAGGTCAGCCATTTCCACAACAGTGCGTTAAGCGCCGAAGATGTGATTACCATGGTGGAGCAGTTCATCCGCCGCCACGGTCCGGCGGATGATATGTAGAAAAGCGGAGCCGGAAGTCTGCCCGCACTGTTCATTACAACTGCAGCAGCTGTGAGCCCGGACAGCTTCTGACAGGAAAGCTGCAGTCAGGTTTGACCATGCCGAAACGGTTCTGCGGAGTATGCAGACGGAAAGCAAAAGAGAGGGGAATAATGTCTGAAAGAATTCTCGTTCTTGATGCTCTGGATTCGCAATCCGAAGCGGCGCAGTCCTTGCGAACAAACCTGCGGAATTCGCTGGCGAAACGTTCATCCGATATAGACTGGGTTGACGTGAGTCGGTCTGCGCTTGTTCCCTGCATAGGCTGCTTCGACTGCTTCCGCACCACGCCCGGAGAATGCCGATTCAGAAAGGATGACGGAAACTACCTGCTGGCGAAGCTTGCAGGCTGCGATACCGTAATACGCCTGAGCGGCATTTCTTTCGGCGGTTACAATTCTTCGATGAAACTGGTTCTTGATCGCAGTGTTCCTTTCGTTCTGCCTTTTTTCGAAATCGTCAACGGAGACACTCATCACGTTCCACGCTATGAAAAACGCCCGCGCGCCGTCAGTATCGGCCTTGCCACGGAATCCGGCGCACGGGAAGCCGAGCTTTTCAGAACCATTGCCGCACGCAACGCGCTGAACAAGGCGTCGCCAAGTTACGCTGCAACTGTAATATACTGTGGCGAAAACCCGGAAAATATGGCGCGGAAAATTGAAGATGTGCTGACGCGCAACGATAAGCCTGTTGACATTTCCACCCTGGAACGCCTTGTGCCGGCGCCTTCATTTGTCGGCGGGCCTGCGCCGAAACGCGCACTGCTGTTAAGCGCCAGTCAGAAAACACTTTCCACCAGCAGCAGCGAACGCATCTGCCGGGCGCTCATGCATCATCTCAAAGCCGCAGGCACGGACTGCGAATTGCTCACGCTCAACGCATCCGTATTCAGCGACAAAGGCCGGGAACGCTTTCTGGCTCAGGTGGAGCAGGCCGATCTTATGGTGATGGCGTTTCCGCTTTTCGTTGACGCCCTGCCGTCCATGCCGACCCGCGTTCTCGAAATGCTGGCCGAATATCTGCCGCAAAACAGCGCCGCGCCAAAAAAGCGTTTTGCCGTTGTGGTCAATTGCGGCTTCCCGGAAGCCCATCAGAACGCACCGGCGGCGGCGATCTGCGCCCATTTTGCAGAAAAAATCGGCTGGGACTGGGCCGGAGCTTTGCTGGTCGGCGGCGGTGAAGGCGTTGTCTGCGGCAAAGAAATAACCACGAACATTGCAAAGGCGCATCCTCCGTTTGCCAAAGTGGCTCGTGCTCTGGCGTTGATGGGCGAAGCTCTGGCTCATGGCGTCCCTGTGCCGGATTCGCTGGGCGCGCTGATGGCCGAAGCTCCGCTGCCGATTCCCTTTTCGTGGTGGCGCAAACTGTATCTGACAATGGGAGACTGGGGTTTCAGGAAAACTGCCAGAGCCGGAGGCGTTTCGAAAAAACAGCTTTACGCCCGGCCTTACGCACCCAAAAACTGATGTACAACAGCAATAACAGCTCTGCTACTGCCGTCAGATTCATGTAAGAGGCAGCGGAATAAACATTTCCTCACTACTCTCCTATCATCCCCAGGAATCTGCCCATCCAGTAGGGCAGGAGCCAGTAGGTGCCGGAAAGTTCCGAGTGACCGTCACCGCTCTGTTGCAGTGCGTAGGGATTTTCGGCCCAGCGCATCGCTATGCGTTCGTCCCAGGGCAGCACCCATCTGTTCTGCGGCACTCCGTGGCGGTCGTCGCGCGGGCTGCGCTCTATATCGGTGCGCGGCAGATTGTCGATGCCCCACTGCACCAGCGAATACGGCAGCTGCTGCAAGGTGGCGATCGAAACGTCAAGGTCGCATTCCACGCCGCTTCCGTCTTTGTCGTGCGCCGTGGCCCAGCAGTATGTGAAATTGAACTCCGGGTTTTTTTCCGGGCGCTGCGATTGCCATTCCTGCTCCAGTCCTTCACGCCAGATGGCCATATAATAAGGATCGAATTCATAGCGGATGAGCGTCAGCAGCGCCATAAGCACCATTTCGTCCGTGTCGTGATTCACGGTGAAGCGCGTGTTTATTTCGTGACAGATGCGCACGTATTCTGCATAACCGTTTTCTTCCGCCAGATAGTTGAATGCGTTAAGAAAGCGCTGTTCGCCGGTCATGTAATATCCGGCGCGGAAGGCGCCCAGTATCACAACGCTGTTGAATCCGGCGTCTCCCAGCTGTCCGCCCAGCGGATGATTGATGTACTCCGGCTGAAAAATCGCGTGAGTGGTGCATTCGCCGTCCACGTCGCGCCAGCAGTAACCACGGTCTATCATGTGATCCAGCGTGCGCGTAAGCGCCGCGGCGATACGCGTTTTTTCTTCGGCTGAGGCCGCCAGATCGTAGTATAGCGGCAGTCCGTAAAAATGTCCGACGAATTCATCCGATGAGCTGTCGCCTTTCCAGCAGTATTCCGGGAGCGTTTCCGAAAAATGCCACTCGCCCGAACCGGAATCAATTTTGGCCTGACACTCCGAGGCCGGTACGAGGGAGCGGGCGAAAAATCCGGGAATTCCCGTCGCTTCTTCCAGCAGCAGCATTGCGTTCATGGCCTGACGGGCGTTGAGCAGCGCGTCGTTGTCGCCGGTGACGGCATACCGCAGAACCTGCGAAGCCAGATACATTTCGGTCCACTGCCCGTCGTTGTCGTCGTCGTGCATCTGCCAGTTTTCGACATTGCCGGCTTCGGGCAGATAATTGTTTGTTGGCGTAAAGCCCATGCGCACATGACGTTCCTGTGTAAGCTGATCGTAGGCGGCGGCCGTTTCCGCCAGCGTGGTCTGGAATTCGCTTACGCGACCGATGCCTTCGGGAGTAGCCATGAACCAGCGCAGGCCATCGCAGGAAACGTCGCGCACCGTGTTTGAAGGCAACCAGAGGCGACTGCCGAAATAGTGCCGGCGGCGTTCCTCTTCGGCGGCGTCGCGTTCGTACCACGCGCCATATGAGGTTCCGAAGAACACGCCATCTGCACCGCAGTTCGCGATACTGTTGATGTCCGGGTACGGAATCGCCTCTTCGCGGGCCTGAATGCCGCAGCTGCCGGAATCTGTTTGTGATATGCAGACGAAAAGCCCGCTGTCGCTCCCGATCAGAAGTTCATCGTCATAAAACGCCAGAGCTTTCGGCGTCGGTTTCGTTTCCGATTCCGGGAAAGGCAGCTCCTCCAGCGTGTCGATGCCGTTTCCGGTGAAAAGCCCGGCGTTTGTTGCGACGAACAGCCTTGAGTCGTCGGCGCTGAAAACACAGTCGTTCACCGTTTCGCCGCCCCGCAATTCCGCCGAAACTTTTGTGTCCTCTCCGGCCCACAGATTCAGCCAGCCTTCCGCAAAGCCAAGCAATATTCCGGGAGCTTCGGAGTCGTTCTTTGCACACATGGCTGTAATAGTGCCGCCCAGAGCCAGAGTTTTTCCGGCCATTTCGCCTTCGGCGATGACCAGCTGCCCGTCGTAGACCAGAATCAGGCCCATGCCCGGAGCATGCAGACCGATGTATGGTATTCCGGTGTCTTCTTTCTTGTATACATAAGGTCGCCAGCTTTCGTCTTCGGCTTTGAACCAGGCCGGTCCGGCGGCGGTTAGTGCCAGCGTGCGCCCGTCTGGAGTTTCGACGAAACGCAGCACATCGACGGACGGCAGTCCGGCGGACAGGCCGTCAAGCGCGCCGATTTCCTTGTAATACGGTTCGTCGCTGTGGACGGGTTGCAGACCGCGCTGATCATTGGGCGTGTCGAGCAGGGCGCTTTCTTCTTCATAATCGGAGCTTTCGCCGTCCCCTTCAGATTCCGACTCTTCAACTGCGTCTGTTTCATATTCGCTGTCGCCGTCGATTTCCGGGCCGTCCGCGTCGCTTTCACTGTTTTCGAAGTCGGTGTCGCCGTCGCCGGATTGTCCATTGTCGGAAGAACCGGAACAGGCCGCAGCCAGGCAGAAACAGATGATTGTGGAACCGAGGAAAATTACCGCTGAAATTGGCTTCATGGTCGGTTCTCCTTAATGCAGGCACGGAAAGTGTCATTTTGCACTGCGTTAAAACTTGACCCCTGCGCGGGCTTGAAGTAGCATTTGTTCAACTATTATTAATGCAGCTTTGAAAGCAATTCCACAAATTTCTGTTGAGTTGCACAAAAAGGTTGTTGTAGCGACAAGATTAAATTAGGAGAAAAGAAGATGAAGAAAAATAGCGTAATGTTCCTGTTCGTGCTGCTTATCGCCGCGTTCGCCCTGACCGTTTATGGTTGCGGCAGCGAAGATGAAGAGACCGGCGGCGAAGGTGAAGGCGAAGGCGAAGGTGAAGGTGAAGGTGAAGGTGAAGGCGAAGGCGAAGGCGAAGGTGAAGGTGAAGGTGAAGGCGAAGGCGAAAACTGCACCGGTTACGATGTTCCGGCTGCAAGCAAAGTCGGCGCTGGCTGCGCCGATGTGTCCGAGTGTGCCACCGGTGGATGTCTTACCACCGACACGCTGACTTCCCTGGCTAACGGCGTCGCCGCCGGAACCTGCCCGGAAGAGGGTTGCGTTGTTGAAGGCGGTTACTGCTTCCTGATGAACTGCAAGCTTGAAGGCGGAGATTCCTGCACCGCCGAAAACGAAGGCACCTGCTTCGACCTCGTTCCCCTTATCGGCGAGAATCCGCTGCTTTACAGCCTCTGCCTGCGTCCCTGCTGCGACGACTCTGACTGCGCCGAAGGCCATCAGTGCTTCGATTTCAAAGCCCAGTTCCCGGAAGAAGGCGAAGCTTACGATCAGGCCAAGGTCTGCCTGTCCGACGGTATCGTGACACTGGTCAACTCCATCGCCGAAAAGAACACCGGCGCGAAGCTGATCGTCACCGAATAAGTTTTAAAATCCGTTCATTTGAAAAGCCCCCTGTTATAAGGGGGCTTTTTTTGTGTACTGCAACACGAAATACGTGAAATCTTTTTGAAAATACGGCTTGCGATGCTAAATTAAATGAGTTGAATCAGGCATTTTTCTGCGGAATCGGTCTTTCCGAATCCGGTTGGCGTTTTTTTCATACTATTCTGAAAATATTGTATGTCAGGAAGGTATCGACATGCACGATGATAACGGCAAACAGGAAAACGGTCTCCCGCCTGCAGGTGAGGAGTTCAGCGGCGATTTCAACGGCGAAGGCATGGAGTCCGCCGAAAAATGGCACCGCATTCTGCATCAGCTCGAACACGAACTGAAGGTTTGCGAAGATCGGGCTCAGCGCGCCCGTCTCAATTTCGCCATCGGCGAAATTAACGAAGTGCGTTTCGGCCTTAAGGAAGCCGCCCTGCGCTGTTATCAGCTGTCGCATGAGGCCGACCCCGGATTCAAACCTACTATTGTAGCTGCTCTGCGCTTGTTCCGGGAAGCCGGAGCCTGGGAAATGGTTTCCGATCTGGCTTCCAAGCTCGAAGCTCTCAGTCTGTCGGAAGCGGAAAGGGCCGAACTTTATACAAATCTGGCTGCTCTGTACGCCGATCATCTTGGACGCCGCGAGAAGGCTGTGGAATATCTCAACAAGGCGCTGCTGGCTGCGCCAGGAAATATCGCGGCGCTGCGCAAACTGGAAAGCCTTCTTATCGAAGCACAGGACAGGCGCGCTCTGGCTGATTTCTACAGGCGTTTTATCGAAGATACGGCGTTTGCGGAATACAGAAGCGAACTCTATCTGAGTCTGGCCGATGTGCTGGCCGCCGACCCCGAAAAAGACTCCGAAGCCATAGAAGCCTACCGGCGCGTGGTGGAACTCGACCCGCACAACCTGCTGGCGCTGAATTCGCTGAAAAAGCTGCTTTTCGCATCCAGACGCTGGCTGGAACTGCTGGACATTTACGGCGAGGAAGAAAGCGTCACCGAAGACCCGGCCAGACTGGCCGTGCTGAAATATCAGCGCGCCCGCATACTTTCCGGCGAGCTGGACGATCTGCGCTCGGCTCTGGTGCTGTTGCGCGAAGGACTGGAACTCGATCCGGGCAACAGTCTGCTTTTGGACGAATTGCAGTCTCTTTATGAAGCTTCCGCTCAGTGGGACCGGCAGGCTGAAGTGCGCAGCATTCTTTTCGATATGGCCGCCACTCCTGAAGAACGCGTGGAAATATCTTACAGCCTGGGCACGCTTTATGAGGAGAGACTCGAAAATCTGGAGGCTGCCGCCGAATGGCTTGAGAAAACGCTGGAACTGCGCAGCGATTATCTTCCGGCATTACAGGCATTGGAACGCATATACGAGCGGGCCGGAAAGAATCGGAGGCTTTTCGAAATAATCATCCAGCAGGCTCAGGCCACATCTGATAAAAAGCTGAAGGCAGCCAGACATTTCGCCGCCGCAGAAGTGGCGCAGACACGCCTGAACGACCCGGAACTGGTGGTGGAGCAGTACCGCAGAGTGCTGGAACTGCTGCCCGGTTATCTGCCGGCAGTCAAAGCCCTTTCGGAACTTTACACTTTTATGGGACGTCCGCGCGACCTGATCGAAATGAACGAAATGCTGGCGGAGAACATCCCCAACATCAACCCCGAACAGTATCTGTACCTCATGCAGAAGAACGGCGCCATTTGGGAGCAGCTGGGCGACATAGAACGCGCCATCAACTGCCACGAGCGCATATTGTCCCGTCTGGGCGAGCATCTGGAAACCATCAAGAATCTTGGGCGTCTGTACGCGCACGCCGGACGCTGGGAAAACCTTATCTCCATAAACGAGCAGGAGTCGGCGCTTATCAACGATCAGCACCGCATCGTTTCGCTGCTCTGCAAATGCGGAGAAGTGGCCGAAACGAAACTGCACGACGAAGGCCGCGCCATAGAATACTACCGCAGGGTGCTGGTTCTGTCACCGGCTTACCATCCGGCTGTTAAAGCTCTGGGGGCTATTTATACGCGCCTGAAACGCTGGGAGGAACTGATTCGCATGTATCACCGCGAACTGGACACCACCGACGAAATCGAACTTAAAACCGGCATCCGTTTCCGCATCGGGCAGATATATGAAGAAGACCTCAAGAACCCGCGCAAGGCCGAAGTGAATTACCGCCAGATACTCGAAGAAAACCCGTCGTTCATGCCCGCTCTGCATGCGCTGGTGCGGCTGCACTCGCAGAACGGCAATGCCGAAGCACTTCTTGAGATACATCAGCGTCAGCTTGAACGCTGCACCGATGAGCCGCAGAAAATTTTCCACCTCTTCAGAATCGCCGAATTGCAGGCTGGCGAACTCAAAAACCCGCAGGGCGCGGTGGAAGCCTATCGCCTGCTGCTCGAAATCGACCCGCCCAACCGCCTGGCGCGCTCGGCGCTCGAAAAACTGTACGCATCCAGCGGCGATCGCGAAAATCTGCTGACGCTGCTGCGGCGCGAACTGGTGGAGGAAGAAGGTCTGACACGCAGACTCAATCTGCTGGCGCAGGTGGCCGATATCTTCGAGGAACTCGGACGCACCGAAGAGGCCGCCGAAGCCTGCCGCGAAATTCTGGCGCTGTCCCCGGAAGAAAAGTCGGCTTTCCAGAAACTTGAAAATCTGCTGAAAAAGCTCGAACGTTACGAAGAACTGCTGGCGCTTTATGAACAGCGTGCAGCCTCCGTGAAGGGGGCGTTGCGCTTCGATCTGCTTTCATCGCAGGCGCTTCTGCTTGAAAGCCGCATCGACGACATGGAACGGCTGGTCCGCGTATACGGTGAAATGCTGCGCATCGACCCGGCCTGCCTGAAGGCGCTGAAGTTCTTCGAGAAGGCTTACGCCGAAGCCGGAGAATGGGATCAACTGCTTGAAATATACGAACGTCTGCGCGCTCTCGAAAGCGACGAAAGCGAAATGGTGCGTCTGGATACGGCTTCCGCCGGACTGCTTGAAATGGAACTCGGAAGATATGCGGAGGCGCTTGAGCTGTACGAGTCCGTGCTGGCGCTGCGCCCCGATTATTTCCCGGCCATTCAGGGCGCACGCCGCATGTATTTCAGACTCGAACAATGGGACAGGCTGGCCGGACTGCTTGAAAGCGAACTCAGACAGAGCCGCTCGTCAAGCTATTCCGTAGCCGTCGCCTACCAGCTGGGACATCTGCTCGAAACGCGTTTCGACAACGGCTCGGCCGCCTGCGAGCTTTATTACCGTGTGCTGGAACTGCGTCCTAAGCACCGCGAAGCCTTTATAAGGCTGCGCAGCATACTTGAGAAAGAACGCAATCACGCACAGCTTATGGAAGTTCTCGAACGCCGTCTGGCAGTGCTCGAAACCGTGGCCGATCAGGTCGAAATGCATCGCACCATCGCCGATCTGGCCGAGAACGAGCTTTCGGACCTTGAAAAAGCCGTGCGTCATCGCCGGCTGCTGCTGGAACTTCAACCCGGCGATACGGAAGAAATGCTTAAGCTGGCCGAACTGCACCGCAAAGCCTCGCAGCACAGCGAAGCCGTCGCCTGCTTTAAGAAGGCCGCCGAGCGCATCGAAGATGCCGCACGCCTGCGCGACATTTATTTCGCAGTGGGCGAAATATACAACCACGGCCTGTCCGACATCCGGCAGGCTATGGCGGCCTTTGAGAAGGTGCTGGAATACCGCCCCGACGATATGCTGGCCACCGAACAGCTGGCCGAAATATACATGAAATCGAAAATGTGGCAGGAAGCCGCCGAGACTTTAACGATGCTGCTGGTAAATGCGTTGCCGCGCGAACGAGCCGTCCGTTACCATCTGAATCTGGGCGAGATTTATCTTGAGCATCTGGCGCAGGAGGAAAAGGCCGTTTCCAATTTCGAAAAAGCTCTGGGGCTGAATCCTTCCAGTCAGACTTCGCTTGAAACACTGCAGCGGATTTTCTCGCACAACGATCGCTGGGATCAGCTGGTGCGCATTTACAACAACACGCTTGAAAGCCTTGGCGAAGGCGAACGCGAAAAGGAAATTCCGCTGTTGCTGGGTCTGGGGGCGATATATCGCGACCGTCTGAATGACGTGGAAAAATCGCTTGAGGTTTTCGCCCGCGCCGCCGGGCTTGATTCGAATGACCTGCGCGTTGTCGAGGCGCAGGCCGCCTCAATGGGCCGCAGCCCGATTTACTATCTGGACGCCATCGACAGACATCGCCGTCTGCTTGAAAAAGACCCCTACCGCATCGAGAGCTACGCTGAGCTTTACAGAATTTTCCACGAGCGGCAGGAGCGCGACAAGGCTTTCTGCGCCGCCATGGCGCTTGAGTTTCTGCGCGCCGAAAGTCAGCAGCAGGCCGAGTTTCTGGTGCAGGGGCGTCAGTTCACGTCCGGCGAGGCGCTGGGCGTAATAATTCCTGAAGCCGAGCGCGAGGAACTGCTGATTCACCCGGCTGAGAAAGGTCTGCTGCGCGACATCCTCATGCTGCTTGAACCGGCGATGTATCATATGGAAGAGGCCAACCTCGATCCTTACGATCTGCCCAGCTGCCGTGTGGCGGGCGTGGCCTCGTCCATTTATCATCTTATGGAATCCACGGCATATTATCTGGGCGTAGAACTCTTCAAGCTGTACATTTCGCAGAAGCAGCCCGACCAGCTGGCAGTGGAAAATACCCGTCCGCCGACCATCATCATCGGCGGTTCGCTGGCTTACGCCTCTGAAGGCATCAAGCGATTCATCGCCGGCTGTGTGGTGGGGCGCATCGGTAACGGCCATGTGGTTTACTCGCAGAAGCATTACGCCTGGCTGCAGACCATGGTTGAAGCCGCCTGTCACCTGTTCAACCCCGAAATAGCGGTGTACAACGCCAGCGCCGCGCAGGTCGAAGCCATCGGTCTTGAGCTGAACCGGCACCTGTCGCCGACCACGCGCCGCGACCTTGAAGCCAGAGCCGCCGAATACGCCCGGCTGGAAACGAAGCCGGATTATCAGGAATTCCAGCGCGCCATGCAGTATTCCGATGATCGCATGGGTTTGGTCATGGCGGGCGAATTGCGTTCGGCGCTTGAATCCGTGCTGCATCTCGACCACGGTCAGCCTTTCAGGGCGGCCATGCGCAGCGATGAAATCATACGCCAGCTGTCCGGCGAGCGCCGCGCCGCCGAACTCTTCCGCTTCTGCGTCTCGGAGGATTTCTTCAGACTGCGGCGCGTGGTGCGTCAGAACCTTGAGTAACAGAATCGGCCTTTGCCATATGCGAAGTGACGCCTGAATCCGATGGAGTCCATCATGCAGAAAATCCGTACAGCCTTATTTTTCATGTTCCTGCTTCTTTTTGTGTGCGCCTGCGAGCGCGACAGAACGGAACTGATTTACTCCGCCGATTTCGAGTCCGGCACGCTGGGCCCTGAGTGGAAGAACGAAGGCGGCGACTGGAAAATCGAAAGCGGTCGTCTGGTTTCCAAGAACGCAATGAACAAAGACCTGGTGCTTACGGCGCAGCTGCCCGCCGAAGGCGTGATAGAGCTGGAGATGCTCTCGCATTCGCCCGTCATCGACGTGAAGTTCCGCGCCTGGGGCGACATGAGCGGCAACATGCACGACGGCGCGTACCATTTCATTCTGGGCGGCTGGGGCGGAAAGATTTCGACGCTGGCACGCCTCGACGAACACGCAAAAGACCGCATCGAAGAGCGCGCCACGCGCCACAAACAGAATCACTGGTATAAAATAAAGGTGGTACGGCGCGGCGGCACAATCGACTGGTATCTGGACGGCGCGAAATATCTGAGCCTGAAAGACGACAAGCCGCTGGCCTGGCCGCAGTACGCTTACTTCTCATTCGCCAACTGGAAAACACCCTGCGAGTTCGACAACCTGAAGATTTACAGGTTCGTGAAACAGGGATAGCCTGATCCGATCATTCGGAAAAAACGCCATGCCTGTAATTTCTGATCGGTAATCCTGCTTGAGTTTCACGGCTTTTATTTCCGGCGAATCCCACTGATGAATATTCTGGCGCGGCAGGCTTAAGAATGGCAGAGTATTAAGCCGGAAACAGAAATTACTCTCAGATGATGCGGATCGACTGCGCATGAACGACGCATACGGGCAATACAGACTTATGGAGCGCATAGCCGAAGGCGGCATGGGCGAGGTTTTCCGCGCCCGGCTGGTGCGCGGGGCCGGCTTCGAAAAGATCGTGGCCGTCAAACGCATGCTGCCGCAACTGTCCGAAAGCGCGGAGTTCGCCGCCATGTTCCGCGCCGAAGCCCGTCTGGCGGCGCGCTTCAACCACGACAACGTGGTGCAGGTTTACGACTTCGGCGAACAGGACGGCACGCTGTTCCTTGCAATGGAATACATCGACGGCCTGGACCTGGGCGGGCTGGCTTCGATACTGCGTGAGCGCTGCCTGAGAATTCCGTTGCGCCACCTGCTGCGCATCGGCATCGACGCCTGTCGCGGCCTCGACTACCTGCATCGCCTTAAAGGCGAAGACGGCTCCGAGTCCTGCCTGGTGCATCGCGACATCAGCCCTTCCAATATTCTGCTCAGTTTCGAAGGCCAGGTTAAAATCACCGACTTCGGAATTGCGGCTCCGGCGCACGGCATCGACACCGACTGGCTGGCCGGCAAACTGGGTTATCTTTCGCCAGAACAGCTGCGTGGCGAAACTCTCGATCGGCGCAGCGATCTTTATTCGCTGGGCGTGGTTCTTTATGAACTGCTTTTCGCGCGCCGCGCTTTTCCGCTTTTGCTTGAGAGAGAGGAACTCTTCGAGGCGGTGCGCAATGGCTGCATAGACTGGAACGATGCGGACGGGACGATTCCCGACTGTCTGACGGATGCGCTGAAACGCGCCTGCGCCACCGAGAAGGCCGAGCGCTTCTCTTCGGCGCTCGAAATGCGCCGCGCCCTTGAAGACTGCGCCGCCGCCGTCAGCGAAGAAAATTCCGAAGACCTTGGACGCTGGCTTTCGACCCTGCTGCCGGAGCGTTCTTCGGCAGCTGTGGCCGCGCCGGAGCGCACCATTCTTTCAACTCAGCCCATCACTCCGCCGCAGGCGGCGATTGCCGTTCAGTCCGACGATGTGCCTCAGAAACCTGCTGCGGTCAGCAGGCGGGGGCTTTATGCCGTTACAGCGCTGTCGCTGGTGGTGCTGGCGGTTCTGGTGTTGCTGCTGTGGCCGCAGAGCGTCAGGCTGTCGCTCGAATCGGAACCGGCCGGAGCGTTGGCGCGTCTGGATGGCCGCAGGCTGGGGACGACTCCGCTCAAGAACGCCCGTCTGCCGCAGGACGGAGCAAAGCATCTGCTTGAGCTGGAGCTGGTGAATTTCGAGCCGTACAGTGTGGAACTGGATGCCGCCGACGGAAAACCGGTGCAGCATAAGGCCGTGCTGCTCAGGTCGCGTCAGGAACTGCGCGTTGAAACGACTCCGCCGGGCGCACGGGTGCTGTTGGACGGAAAGCGCCTCGACGGCGCAACTCCGCTTGATCTGGGCGCGCTTGAAATCGGCGTTACGCACTCTCTGCGGCTCGAAATGGAAAATATGGTGCCGGTGGAACGCCAGTTCATAATAGAAAAACGAAGTGCGGAAAAGCTGACGTATTCGTACAAACTGGAATCGCTTTATGCCCGTCTGCGTGTAACGCTTGACCCGGAAGACGCCGAGTTGTACATCGACGGTCGCCGGGTTCCGGGGCAGTCGCCTTTCGAGGTGGAAGGAATCATGCGACACCGTCCGCTGGAGCTTTCGGCAACCAGGGCCGGTTATGCGCCTCATGTGATGAATCTGACCCCCGGAGCCGAAGAAGTAACGGAAGCCGATCTGAAACTTGAGGCTTTTGAATGCGAGCTGCTTATTGAAAGCGGTTCTGCGGGACTCACCGCACAACTTGAAGGCAAACCAGGCAGGTTGCCTCTGACAATGGACGGACTGCAACGCGAAGCGCATACCGCCGCCATATCTACAGAGGGAGGAGAACGCCTGCTGCTGCGCGCTTCCTGCTCGCAGATTCGCGATGGGCGCGGCCGCCATGCGCCGCAGGTTATGCTCAACGTGAACGCGCGCCCCTGGGCTGCACTGTTCATCGACGGACGCGATGCCGTAACCACGCCGGCATCTGAAGTGAAACTGGGGCCTGGACGCCACCGTCTGAAGTTTTCCTTCAGGAACGAAGCCGCTTCGCACTGGCTTTCACTCACTCTGCGTTGAAGCGCAGACCGCAGCGTGATATAATCAGCCGGTATGAAATCTTTAACGGAGTTAACATGAAACGCGCCATTTTTTGTTTATTGATGCTGTCTGCGCTGTTCTTTTGCGCATCATGCGGCGGCGGCGACGGCAAAGAATCTGGCGGCGATGCCGATGTCGATGCCGACAAGGATAAGGATCATATCTACATTCCGCCCGACGGAGACTCGGACAGCGGAAACGATTCCGACATTTCAGAGGTCGATATCGAGTCTGCAGAGCTGGAAAGCGATTTCGAATACGACAGCATCGAATATTTCGAAAACGTCGGTGAAGATGAAGAAGAGATTTACGAGTGCGATCCTTATACTGCTATAGATACCTGCCTCACCGTAAACTACGACAAGGACACACGCCGTTACTGTGAAGCCCCCGGAAACTGGGTGGAAGAAAGCTGTGCGCCCGGCGCCTGCGTCACCGACGGCGCGAGCGCCTGGTGTGTGGGCAAGGAAGATTCTTCCGACGGCGACGAAGAAAGCGGAGAGCTTGAAGAAGCCGAAGACGACGGGCCTCTCACCGTCACGCATCAGTGTACTCCGCAGATGACCATGGAAGGCCTGCCGTGCGAAAACGACTACGCCTGTCCGACCTTGTGCGGTTTTACCATTTATTGTTATGCATGCAGCATTGAAGGCGTGTGCAGTGTTACTGAAGCCGGGGCCGGCTCATGCGCCGATCCGGCAGACGGTGACGAAGAGCTTGACGGCATGGAATCGGAACCTGAAGCCGAGCCTGAGTCAGAACCGGAACCCGAACCCGAAGCGGAACCGGACGGCAACGAATGCGACGGCTCAAGCCTGTGGTACTGCGTCGAGAACGTTCTGCACTACTGCGACGCGAATCACTGGGGTCAGGCCGATTGCGCGCCGGGCGTGTGCGTTGACCCCGAAGAAGGAAACGCCTACTGCCAGTAAATAATTGCGGATACCGACACCGAAGGCCGGGCTTCTGTTCCGGCCTTTGTTTCATGCAAACTTCCCGCCTGTGTTTTCGGGCAAAAAAAGACCCCGCAATCTGCGGGGTCTTTTTCAAGGATGCCTCGAACAATCAGCCGAGGTTCTCTTTGAGTTTCGGAGTGGGCTTGAAGCCGACGGTCTTGTGAGCTTTGATCTTGATCTTGTCGCCGGTCTGAGGATTGCGTCCGGTGCGGGCCTTGCGTTTTTTGACCGCGAAGGTGCCGAAGCCGGGAACGGTGAAGCGCTCGTGCTTCTTGATCGAAGTGCTCAGAATGGCGAAGAGGTTGTCGATCAGCTCGTTGGTGGTCTTGGTCGAAAGCTCGGTGTTCACGCTTTCTTTGAGCTGCTTGATGAGATCGGCTTTGGTCTTGATGGGGGCGGCCTTCCAGGCCACCTTTTTCTCGACCTTCTTCTCTGCGGGCTTGGCGGCCTTTGCCGGAGCCGCCTTAGCCGGAGCGGCCTTCTTGGGGGCTGCAACCTTTTTTTCGACCTTGGCTTCAACCTTCTTCTCTGTCTTTGCCTTTACCATCTTTTCTCTCCTTTGTCCTTTTGTGAGTTGTTCTTATGAAGAAACTCCGAACCACTTGGTTTATTTATAGTTTTGACGGCACATGCCTGTCAAGCAAAAAATGCGCTCAAAGCCCCGTATTATGAGGGCGAAAACAATTGCCGTGCGCGTATGCAAGTGGTGTAAGGGTTTCCAATGTTCAGCACGACCGGACAGCGTCGTGGTAAAACTCTGCAATATCAAAGGTCTTCGCTCCCGTCCTTGTCCCGCAAGGGCTTTTTGACCCATTCGGAAATCCTCTGTGATACGGGCATCTTAGAGAGTGATTATTTGCGATTCTAGCAATAATATTCTCAATATACCAGTTTTTATTTGTATTCTGCGGTGTTTTTCCATGTCTGCCGCAGTTGCGATTTATGCGGCGCTTTTGTGCGACTTCGGCATGTATTTGACGGCGGCCTTTATCCATGCGGGTCTGCGCACTACAAGCTTCCTCCAGTATGCATATTTCATTTGATTGACAAGCCGTCGGCGGCAACCTACAATCCGCAAATGTCATCCTTTTTAATTATGGAAGGAAAAACGAAATGAAAAAAACCAATCCGCCGAACGCGATGATTCTCGCTGTGGTGCTGTTGCTGGCGATAAGCCTTGTCGGTTGCGTCAAACCCAAAATCAATCTCTTCCCCGATTACTCAGAACCGTTGCGCGAGTACACGCTTGAAAGCGGCGAAGGCGACGGCGAAGGCAAAGTGCTGCTGCTGCCCATCAGCGGCGTTATTTCGGCGCGCTCGCAGCGCGGCTTTTTCGCCTCGCGTCCGTCTACTGCACAGGAAGTAAAAGCCGCGCTGGACATGGCCCGCAAGGACAAGGACATCCGCGCCGTCGTGCTGCAGATCGACTCGCCTGGAGGATCGGCCACGGCTTCGGACATGATCTACAACGAAATCGTGCGTTACCGCGAGGCCACCGGTGTAAAAGTGGTTGCAACCATGATGGACATGGCGGCTTCGGGCGGATATTACGTGGCCATGGGCGCGGAAAAAGTCTACGCGCATCCCACAACGGTCACGGGCTCGATAGGCGTGATATTTTTTACCGTGTCCATCGACGGACTCTTCAAGAAGATCGGCGTCAGGGCCGAGCCGGTCAAGTCCGGCAGCCACAAGGACATGGGCTCGCCTTTCCGCGACATGACAGACGACGAGCGCGCGATTTTTCAGGGCATGATCGACGACATGTATGCGCGCTTCGTGAAAGTGGTTGACGAAGGCCGCAAAGACCTGGATGAAGCCCAGGTGCGCAAACTGGCCGATGGCCGCATCTACACGGCGCAGCAGGCTCTGGACGCAAAACTCATCGACGGAATCGCCTATCTGCCGGATGTCATTGCGGATGCGAAACAGATGGCAGGACTGGATCAGGGCGCGCCGGTGGTGGTTTATCGCCGCAACGAGTTCGGCAACGACAACGTATACAACACCAGCACCGCCAGCGCCGACGGCGACGGGCGTCTCCTGAAGCTGGCCGTGGACGATTACCTTTTCACTCCCAGCACCGGTTTCTATTATATATGGGAACCGGGTCTGGGCGGCATGCAGTAAGCAGACGGCAGAGGACTGAAAATTGCCTAAAGTAGTACTGGTCGAACCTGAAATTCCGCCCAATACCGGCAGCATTGCGCGCTTGTGTGCAGGAATGAAAATCGAACTGCATCTGGTGGGTCCGCTGGGGTTTTCGCTGGAAGATCGTTATCTGCGGCGCGCCGGGCTTGATTACTGGCCGCATGTCGATCTGCACCTGCACGACGACTGGGCGGCTTTTATGCGGGCTCACGGAGGCGAACGCTCGAATTTCTGGCTGCTTTCCAAAAAAAGCTCGCGTCCTTACACCACGGTGGAATATAAGGATGAGGACTGGCTGATTTTCGGGAAAGAAACCAAAGGGCTTTCGCCGGAGATCGTCGCCGGGTTTCCGGGGCGCTGTCTGCGCATTCCGATCATCGGGCAGATTCGTTCCTACAATCTTTCGAATGCGGTTTCAATCGTGCTCTTTGAGGCTCTGCGGCAGTGCAGACCGGAGCACTTCCGTTCTGAGGAGGAGAAATGAAAAGACTGTTTTCGGGCATGCAGCCCACCGGCGCTCTGCACCTTGGCAATTACATCGGCGCCCTTAAGAACTGGGTGGCTCTGCAGGACAAGTACGAATGCATTTTCTGCATTGTCGATATGCACGCCATTACAATTCCCTACGACCCGAAACTGATGCGCGAACGCATTTTCAACGCGGCGGTGGATTATCTGGCGGCGGGAATCGACCCGTTGAAAAGCAGAATTTTCATTCAGTCGCATGTTCCGCAGCACACCGAGCTGGCATGGCTGTTCAACACCGTGACTCCGCTGGGGCAGCTGATGCGCATGACGCAGTTCAAGCAGAAGACCGCGCAGTTTTCAGACGGCGGCGAAGACGTGAAAGCCGACGCCGACGGCAGCGCAGACGAGCGGGCGGGTTTTCTGGCGCTGGCGGGAAAAGTAAACGCCGGTCTTCTGACATATCCGGTTCTGCAGGCGGCGGACATCATGCTGTACAAGGCCGAAGCGGTTCCGGTGGGCGAAGACCAGGTGCAGCACATCGAACTTACGCGCGACGTGGTGCGGCGTTTCAACAACGCCTACGGCGAGATTTTCCCCAACTGCGAAGCTCTGCTGTCCAACGCTCCGCGCCTGAAGGGTCTTGACGGTGTGGCGAAAATGTCGAAGAGCATCGGCAATCACATTCCGCTTTCCATCGAACCCGCCGAACTGGAGCGCAAGGTCACGCGCGAAGCCGTCTCCGATCCGCGCCGCGTGCGTCGCGACGATCCGGGCGTACCGGAGGAATGCAACGTCTTCGACTGGCACCGCATCTTCTCGCCTGACGAAGATCAGATATGGGCGGCGCAGGGCTGTCGCAGCGCCGGCATAGGCTGCTTCCAGTGCAAGAAGAAATGCGCGGAAAATATCGAAAAGCTGCTGGCTCCCATGCGTGAGAAGCGCGAACGGTTCACTAAAAACCCGGATGACGTGTGGGATATTCTTAACATGGGTGCGGCTGAATGCCTGCGCATTGCACAGGCAACCATGGAGGAAACGCGCCGGGCCATGGGACTGATATAAAGGAAACACGCAATTGAGCACAGCCGCCGGCGAACGCGACAGCATTAAGAAGGGATTGCTCAAAGCCGTCTCGGTGATGACGCTGTTCACCGTTGTCAGCCGTTTTCTGGGGCTGGCGCGCGAGATGGTGCGGGCACACTATCTGGGAACCGGCGTTGCGTCAGACGCCTTCACCATTGCATTCATGCTGCCGAATCTTTTCAGGCGTCTGGTCGGCGAAGGGGCAATGGTCGTCGCCACCGTGCCGATACTGGTCGATCTGAAGAAAGACGGCCTTGAGGCCGTAAGCCGTGCGGCGTCGGCTCTTTTTACTCTGCTGACGTTCATCATTACGCCTTTCTGCATTCTGTTCATCCTGTTTTCCGGTTTTCTGGTTGAACATGTTTTTGCACGCGGTTTTTCCGACAACCCTGAAAAGCTGGCGCTTACTGTTGAACTGACGCGCTGGATGTTCTTTTATCTGGTATTCATTTCACTGGCGGCCATGGCCCAGGCGGTGTTGAACGCCTTCAGGGTTTTCGGGCCGTCCTCGTTCACGCCGATACTGCTCAACATTTCGGTGATCGCCTGTGCGATGCTTTTCGGAAGCATGTTCGACAACGCCGCTTTCGCGCTGGCGCTGGGTGTTATGATCGGCGGCGTACTGCAGCTGCTATGGCAATTGCCGTACATTTTCAGGCTTGGCGTGAAACTGAAGCCGTCTTTCGACTGGGCCATGCCTGAGGTGCGCAGGGTGCTCAAGCTGATGGCGCCGGGGGCAATAGGTGCCGGTGTTTATCAGGTGAATATTCTGTTCTCTGAGATGATCGCGACTTATCTTGAAGACGGTGGCGTGGCCTCGCTGCAGTTTTCGGCGCGTCTGATGGAGTTTGCGCTGGGGGTTTTTGTTGTGGCGATTTCGACCGCCGTGCTGCCGACGTTGTCGCAGCAATTCCGCGACGGCGACCGGGACGGTCTGCGTTATACGCTCGGATTTGCCGTGCGTCTGGTGGCGTTCATCACCATACCGGCCACAGCCGGTCTGCTGCTTATCCGCTATCCGCTCATCAATGTGCTTTTCAGGTCCGGCGAGTTTGACGCGCATTCGGTTGAGATGACGGCGCAGGCTTTTGTGTTTCATATCGGCGGGCTGTTTTTCATCGGTCTCGGACGTGTGCTACTGCCCGGATTTTATTCGATGAAAAACATGGTTACACCGGTAAAGGTGGCCGCATTCGCCATGATCGTCAACGTTGCGTGCTGCCTGGCGTTTTTTCATCCGCTGGCCCAGGGCGGAATTGCGCTGGCCAACACCGTGTCGGCGCTGGCGCAGGCGGCGGTGCTGCTGTGGATACTGGCGCGGCGCGTGGGTGGAATCGACGTGCGCTCGCTGGTTTCTCCGCTGGCGCGCATGCTGGCCGCCACCATTGTAATGTACGCGGCAGGCGTGCTGTGCGCCGAGCTTCTGGGTCTGTATGAAGTTCAGTCGCGTTTGCTGCTGCTGCCTCTGCTGTGCGTGGAGATTGTGGCGTGCGGCGTCGCCTTTTTCGGTTCGGCGGCGCTTATGCGTTCGCCCGAAGTGCGTGAGCTGTGGCGGGCACTGCGCAGGCGCGCTTCAAAATCCGCCTGAACCGCCCGGCAATCAGTTCTGAGGAAATCAATGCGCGCGCGAAGCGCGCGCATGTCAGTGTTAATTCCGAACATGCCAGTACACTCAGCGTAAACGAGTTTACGTTTCTGAGATTTCTTCAGATGTCCAGAAAGAGGCTGTTTGCGCTCCAGTCTGAATCAGACAGATAATCTGTGGTGTTCTGACCGTTTCCTGCGTCAACAATCCAGTTTTCTTCGGCGGCCGGAGCATATTGCAGGAAGCCGCAGCCGGACAGCAGCAGACGCTGTTGAACGGCCAGGCGGCCTGAGCCGTAGCTGATGTAACTGACAGCAACGGTGCCTGCCTCGCGCGCCAGTGCGGCGAAAGCGCCGATCAGAGCCATTGCAGGTCCGATGTCGTCGGGTCTTACCAGCAGATCGCCGAGCACTGCGCGCTTTGAATCCGGGCGCGGCAGGCGTCCGACCAGCATACCGGACAGCGAGCCGTTCTGACGCAGTTCCAGCAGAACGGCGGAAGGGTCGTCGCCGAAGCGCCAGTTGAGGTAGTCGGCGCGGCGTTGCAGTGTAATTGACGGCAGTGCTGCAGCGATTTCGTCGTCGAGAGTTTCGATATCGCGGCTGAAACGGCTTACGCGCCGTATTTCGAAGCGCGCGCCGACCGCGCGGTTAAGAAGACGTGCTGCGGCCTGCCCGGCCCACAGGGCTTCTCCTGCGGCGCGTTTAACAAGAAGACTGCGCCCCTGACCGCCGCCGAAAGCGAAACCGTGCTGAAGCACCAGTATCATCGGGCGTCTTTTGATCACAATGACGCCGTGTCCGGCCGGTTTGTGGGCGTTGAATGCCGGAACGGTAGGGATGCCGAAAATGA
>JAKQSH010000295.1 GCA_029570245.1 Deltaproteobacteria bacterium
CCCAAAGGTCCCCTCAGCGCGGTTGGAAATCGCGCGTGGAGTGTAAAGGCAGAAGGGGGCTTGACTGCGAGAGAGACATCTCGAGCAGAGACGAAAGTCGGGCTTAGTGACCTGGTGGTACCGAGTGGAAGGGCCATCAATCAACGGATAAAAGTTACCCTGGGGATAACAGGCTGATCTTCCCCAAGAGTCCACATCGACGGGAAGGTTTGGCACCTCGATGTCGGCTCATCGCATCCTGGAGCTGGAGCAGGTTCCAAGGGTTCGGCTGTTCGCCGATTAAAGCGGTACGTGAGCTGGGTTCAGAACGTCGTGAGACAGTTCGGTCCCTATCCGTCGCAGGCGTAGGAAACTTGAGGGGAGCCATCTACAATACGAGAGGACCTGGATGGACGCACCTCTGGTGTACCAGTTGTCGTGCCAACGGCAGAAGCTGGGTAGTCAAGTGCGGAGTGGATAAGCGCTGAAAGCATCTAAGCGCCAAGCCCACCCCAAGATGAGGTTTCCCACGGAGTTAGTCCGGTAAGACCCCTTGAAGACTACAAGGTTGATAGGCCGGGTGTTTAAGAGCTGAAAGGCTTTAAGCTAACCGGTACTAATTGGTCGATCGGCTTGATCGTCTTTTTGAAAACAGGTTAAGGCTGAGAGTCATATTTGATTCGGCAACCTGATTCCGTCAACACTTTTGAATTTCTCTATGCAATAATTTTGTCCGGTGTCTTTAGCAGAGGGGTCACACCCGATCCCATCCCGAACTCGAAGGTAAAGCCCTCTCGCGCCGATGGTACTGCAAGGCTTGCCTTGTGGGAGAGTAGGTCGGTGCCGGACATTAATTTTAGAAAAGGGATGAATCGCAAGGTTCATCCCTTTTCGTTTATGTATTCTCCAGCAGAAATACGGCACAGAACAACAGGGCTCCGCCTCCGCTCCTTTCCTTGTCGCCTCAATACGATTCTTTCGTACAACACGATTTGAAGATAATGATAATCGGCGGGCGAATTGTCTCAGGCGTCCTTGATTATGAGAGCATTGTTGCCCGCTTGATTTGTGTGAAATCTTCGTTGCTCTACCGAGGCAAGCTTGCCTGTGCCAGCGGCGGCCTCATTGTCAGCTGCAAACGGAAATGAACAGAAGAATCAGAAAAGCGGTTGCCTGCCTGCGCAGATTTGACAAGCTTTCCGTTGGAACTTGAGATTGACTCTGAACGCCGGATTTGTTTGTGAAATCCCGGCGTTTTTTTCTTTTACTTTACAGCCTCACCGGCTCAGCGGCAGCGCGGATTTACCAGTCCGGGATAGTTGTTCATAATGAATTTCACCATGTACAACTGGTAATCTTTCAGTGTGTCGATTTCCATTTCTGGGTAGAGCATTTTTTCCTTAAGCGGATTTCTGGGAATTCTTCCGTAAAAACTGATTTTCATATCGTCGAATTTCACTGCCACCTTGCGGCCTTCATACAGAAGCGCCGACTGATACAGATATCTTTTTTTCTTTTTGACTTTGTTGCGCCAGGTTTCCACGCGCACCGGCGGATGATCGAGGTCTTTTCCGGCGGCCAGCATGGGCGCCAGACTGGTTCCCATCCATTCCGGCGGAACTTTATCGCCCATTCCGGCCAGATCGAAAACGGTCGGAGCCAGATCAATCAGACTCACAAGCTTCTGATAATCGACAGGCGGCAGGCCGGGAATGCGGATCAGCAGCGGCACATGCAGCGAAGCGTCGTTCATGCCCAGTCCGTGTCCTCTTACTCCCAGTTCGCCCATGGACTGCCCGTGATCGCCGGTTAAAATGACGACGGTATTGTCCTTCAGGCCCAGGTCTTCAAGCAGATCGAGCAGGCGTCCGACTTTTTCGTCAACCTTGCGGACGCGGTAATTGTAACTTCTGTAGCGTTTGCGCTCCTGCGGGTCTTTGGGTTTCATATGACAGCCGTGAACATCGAAGAAGTGCACCCACATGAAAAAATTGCTGTCTTTTGCCGATATCAGCGCCGCCTCGGCCTGTTCCAGCGCTTTTATGTCTGTGCCGTCTTCGCCGGGATAGTTTATTTGCATGAATCCTTTAGTCATACCCAGACGCGGATCGAAAAATCCGGTATTGCCGTCGTTTGTGACAGAAATCGTTTTGAAGCCGTTTTTACCCAGCATTGTCGGCAGGTTGGGGTTTTTATCGGCCGGAATCTGATATTCTTTTTTGATCTGAACCTGATCGGTGATTTCGTCCGGCAGGTAAAGCTTGAGTTTCCTGTCTTCGTAAACCGGTATGTATTTTATCTGCGAAGGATAGCGCGACCACAGAAAGGCCGGTACGGAAAGCGTCGTCCAGGCTCCCTGAGGAAAAGCCTGATGAAAACGCTGGGATTCGCCGGCCAGTTTGTCGAAAGCCGGCGTTCTGTTTTTGCCGGCAAGACCCGAATAGCCGGTTTTGTCGTATCTCAGACTGTCAACCGTAATGAACAGGAAATTCCATGGTTTTTCCGCGTTTATTATCCGCCGGGCCGGATCGGCTGTCAGTTCTTCGGGCGTGGGGCGGTGGCGCTCAAGCCGCAGTGATTTTTCGAAGCGCCTTGCGAATTTTCCTTCGGGATAGTCGGCCAGCTTGTGCAGACGACAGGCCGCCAGACGCTGTTCGCCTTCGGCCAGTCCGCTGATCTGAAAAATCTCGTCCACACAGCGGTTTTTTTCGGCCAGTTTTGAGTGAACCAGGCTCAGCCCTTTGGGTTTGCCGTCGAACGGCACCACCAGCAGCGCGCCTGCGACAAGAACGAAAGTCAGCAGCGGCGCCGAAATTTTAAGCGGTATTTTCTGCGGAAAAATAGAAACGCCGTGGATTACGGCTGCAAAAGCGAAGAAAACCGTAACCTGAAAGATGTTTTCGTAATGAACGTCTATTACGTCGTCCGCCAGAAGCGCCAGGCCCAGGCCTGCGGCTGCCAGCAGCGCAGCTTCGACAATGAATGGTTTTTCACCCGCCAGCGATGCCGCCAGACGCGCCAGCAGCAGAGCCGTGACAGCCGTGGCGAAAGTTAAAACAAAAAGCACCAGCGTCGGCAGGTCGAGCAATTCTTCGCCTGCGCGCATCAACAGCCCTTCGTTTTCGACCACACCGAAAAACAGCCAGGTCGAAAAGAGCGCCGTTATAAGCCACAGCGCCTTGAAGCGAACGAATCTCCATGCGAAAAGCAGCAGCGGAAACAGTGCGCATGTCAGCAACAGCGAAACGCCCAGAAATTCCACGCTCCACGAGCGGCGGGTAATCAGCAGAACCGCCAGCGGGTAAACCGATGCCAGCGTTACAAAAATCGCCGCCGGAACCTTGAAGCGCTCCAGGCGTTTGTCGATAAGCCCTGACAATTCCGCCAGAAGGCGCAGCGGCAGGGCCAGCAGCAGCCCGAATGCCGCAAACAGGGCGAACGAAGCAAGGCTTTCCGACAGGCTGATTTTTCCTTTGAACAGCACATTTCCCAGCGAAGCCAGCCAGTAAGCCAGCGCACCGCTTATGACGACCGTTGTTAGTCTGCGTATTTCATCCGCTAATCCGCCGGATTTTTTTTCGTACATCGTTTTTTTCCTTCAGAACGGGCCGCATGTTTTCGAAAACGTATTGCGGGCGGTTGTAAAATTCATAAGAGCTCTCAGGATAATCAGATTTCTGGAGCAAGCTGACAATCCTTATGATATTTGGACAAATTTATTAAACGGCGCGTCACTTGGCAAGACGTTTTCAGTGAAACATTCGGTCGCTTCCGCCCCTCCGACGCTAAAAGTTCAGCTTGCAGCAGTTCGGAATTCACGATGTAGGAGTTTATGGATTCTCCGCATCATTCAACATCATCCGGTGCCTGCTCAGGGCCTTATCAATAAAATTATTGCCATAACGGCTTGCTTTTCGGCAAAGGCTGTAACAATTTAATGAAATCAATGCAGGCGGCTGCCTGCTATCGTATATTCAGCGACATGATTCGTCCTTTTGTGTCTTATGGCGCAATGGAGGAGGCATCTGATGATAAATATGATTTTTGTTGTTTTCTCAATCGTTTTTGCTGCGCCACAGACGACGTCGGCTGACGCACCGATTTTTCTGGCGTCCAATCCACCGCTGGCGGCCATCGTTTCTGAGATTGCCGCCGGACGCGGACAGGCCGTTTCGCTGCTTCCGGCGGGGGCTTCGCCGCACACCTTCGAGGCTCGCCCCAGCGATATGGCACGCGCCGAAAACGCCCGGCTGCTCTTTTACACTTCCGGGGCCTTCGACGGCTGGTCAACGAAATTGCCGGTAAAAACGAAAGTGCCGGTTTTCGAAATGGTTCCGCAGGAATTGCGTTGCAGAATAATCGGTGAACACCAGCACAATCACGCCGGAGAAAGCGGTCATCATCATGCCGAAGAGTCGGGTTACGACGCGCATTTCTGGCCCGACCCTCTGACTGTCAAGGCCATCCTGCCCGCAATTGCCGGAAAAATGTGCGACGCCGACAGCGCAGGCTGCGAAACATACAAGCGCAACGCCGCAGCTTTCGCAGCGCGCCTGGATGCGCTGCACGCCGAAATAAATTCGGCGCTAGGTCCGTACAAAGAACGGCAGGTGCTTTTTACTTATCCGTTCTTCACTTACTTTCTGAAACGCTACGGTTTCCAGAACATCGCGCTGCTGGTGGAAGTGGAAGGGCGCGAGCCCAGCCCGCGTCATGTGAAGGAAACGCTTCAGAGCATCGCCGCCTCGAAGAAAAAGATAAAGGCAGTCTTCACCGGCGAGCAGCTTTCCAGCCGACCGGCGGAACTTCTGGCCGAATCCGCCGGGCTCGAAATAATTACGCTCGATCCGCTGGGCGGCGTGCCGGGACGCATGAGCTACGAAGAAATCATGCGCCACAATCTCAAGCTCATTCTGAAAGGTCTGCAATGAACGACATCGCCGTAAGAGCCGAAAATCTTTCGGTTGAACTGGACGGCAACACCGTTCTGGACCGGCTCGATTTCAGTCTGCCCGCCGGGGCTTTTCTGTCCATCATAGGGCCGAACGGCGCAGGAAAGACTACACTGTTGAAAAGCATACTGGGGTTCATCACTCCCAGCGCAGGCAGGCTGGAAATTTTCGACACCTCTCCCGCCGCTCCGGCGCCGGGGCTTATAGGATACGTGCCGCAGGTGAAAATGCTCGACCGCAGTTTTCCGGGGCGGGCGCTGGAGCTTGTCGTATCGGGACTGCGGCGCAAATGGCCGGGAATAGTCAAGGCCGCCGAGCGCGCCAGAGCCCTTGAAGCACTTGAAAGCATAGGCGCCGTCGCAATTGCGGACAGACAGATCAATCGCCTGTCGGGCGGCGAATTGCAGCGCGTTTACCTGGCGCGGGCCATAATTTCATCTCCGCGCATGGTTATTCTCGACGAACCCGCAACAGGTATCGACGCAGTGGGCGAAGAGGACATGTACATGCTGCTTGAACGATATCAGGCGACCAGCGGTGCAACCGTTCTGATGATTACGCACGACCTCAACGCCGTCTGCCATCTCTGTTCGCATGTGCTGCTGCTCAACCGCCGTCTTATAGGTTTCGGTTCTCCGCATGAAAGCCTGAGCGAAGAAAAGCTGCGTCTGGCCTTCGGCCATGTGGGGCACAATCACGCCATGCTGTCTTTCGGAAAGGAACACCATGATTGAAGCGCTGTCGATGCCG
>JAKQSH010000302.1 GCA_029570245.1 Deltaproteobacteria bacterium
CAAATTCTTTCCGAAAATCCAACTGACGAAGCAGAGAAAAAAGTACTTGTAAATAAGCTCAAAGAAACCAGTGGCATACAAGAAGAGTTACTGAGTTCGGATTTCAGGCACACCGTCGTATTTGCTCATCTGCGCCCGAAAGCCGACGGAAGCAGTGCCATCGCGAAAATAAACAGAATAATCAGCGATAATCCCGGACCGGAACAAGTCAGAGTCGGTGGCATTCCGATTCTGCAAAGCCGCTTAAGCGGCGACACTGCGCGGGAAGTCAAGAAGTTCCTCCCGCTCTGCCTCCTGTTCATGCTTGTCATACTGTTGCTGTCAACGCGACAGATAGGCGGCGGAATTCTGTCGTTTGCGGTAATCTGTTCAAGCCTTATCCCGGCATGGGGAATGGCAAACGCTCTTGGCTGGAAACTTCAGATGATTACACTGTATTTCCCGCTTATGGCCATTGCGGCAGGCGCCGGTGCCGGAATTCACATAATGTTGCGCTTTCAGGAAGAAAACGCTCCCGCCGCCGGGCTGAACAACAGGCAACTTGCAGAAAACACAATCGTTTCAAGCGGATTGCCATTGCTGACCAGTGCAGCAGTTGCAACGGTGGGCTTCTTAAGCATGCGGACTTATAAAATTGAAGTAATCGAACAACTCGGATCAGCCGCCGTACTCGGCGTATTATTTTCACTTGCAGGAGTACTGATGTTCCTGTCGGCATGGCTTTCAATACTGCCGCGCCCGCGTCCGGCATATGCATTTCCTGTTTTCAGCAGAATTCTGCTGAAAGCCTCAATCGTCATAATGAGACATCCGGCAATACTGCTTGCTGTATTTGTTTTTTCTACGGCGCTGGCGGCATGGGGGATCGCGCAGATACAAACCGACACAAATCCCGAAAATTACTACAGAAACGACAAAGAACTGTCGGAAACCTTCAACATCATCAACAAAAATTTTGGGGGAATGTCATCAATTTCGGTACTGGTTCAGGGTGACATCAAGGACCCTGCAATACTGAAACGTATAGACGACTTCGAGAAAGAAATTCTAAGAATACCCGCCGTCGCTTCTACAATATCCGTAGCCTGGGTGGTGCGACACATGAATAAAACTATGCACAATGGAGACGAAAACTTCGACAGCATACCAGATCAGCGCGAAAGCGTTTCGGACTATTTCATGCAGTATTCCGTCGCCGGCGACGCCGGAGATTTCAATCGACTGGTTGACTTTTCATATCAGAATGCACAAATAATCATCAGAATCAACGACGCATCACCAGAAGTGATAAGTGGGATATCGAAATACGTACACCACTATATACAACGTCATGGTGCGCCTTTCGTGACAGCCGGAGGAACGTCACTTTTGTTTGCAGAAACTGCAGAACAGATCACAACAGCTCAGAAAAAAAGTCTGCTTATAACCTTTCTGATTTCACTCGTATTGATTGCAATCTTCTTCCGATCGCTCAGAACAGCTGTATCTATAATCATTCCGCCTTCCTTTTCCCTGCTTGCAATTCTCGGAATCTGCGGCTGGCTCAGAGTGGCTCCAGATGCTTCAAGCATGCTGGTTTTCCATTCGATATATGCAGGTGGAATCACTTTCTCGGCAATATATGCCTCCAGATTCAACAGAGAAACCGCCTCTGGCGCCACACCTGCGGAAGCCGCCGGAAAGGCCCTCTACACAAGCGGGCGCAGCGTAATTTTCAGTGCGTTGATGCTGATCGCCGGGTTTTCCGTTTTCATTTTCTCCAATTTCGCGCCGCTCAGATTCTCAGGCATTCTCCTGACTTCGGCGGTTTTCGCCGGTGCCCTGTACTCACTGCTGCTTACTCCGGTATTATGCCTGCTGTTCGGACAGCGTTATTCAGTGGACACCGAAGAAGAACTCATTGAAGACTGAACAGTATTTTTAGATACAAACGTCTGTACGAAAATACACTGAAAAATTCTGCTGAATTTTTTGTTCATATTGCGTTTGACAAAGACAGAACTTAAACTAGACTGTGACGGATAAGGCTTTGTCGTTTTTTGTCAACAGCTGGTTTTTCATGGATTTTATATGATTATCGAGTTCAGACCGGAAATATCGGACAGTTTCATAAACGACTTCGCCGACGAAGTGCGCGGTCATGTGCGCCGTTTCAACGGAGGACGTTTCGTTATTGTCAGCGATTACTATAACTTCGACATCGGCAGCAAAGCGCTTAACGATAAAATAATACGCACTTTCAAATCGGTGGACGACTGGCCGCTCTCGTCGCGAGCACTGAAACCGGAGAACACCGTTATCGACCTCGGAGACGGGATCATTTTCGGCAGAGACAGAACCGTTCTCATTGCAGGCCCCTGTGCCGCAGAAAATGAAGAACGCCTCTTCGAATCGGCAGAGTACCTGAAATCGCTTGGGATAAAAATATTGCGCGCCGGACTTTTCAAGCCGCGCAGCTCGGCATACTCATTTCAGGGGCTAGGACGCGACGGACTCAAACTGCTGGAAGCAGTAAAACGGGACTTCGCTCTTAAAATCATAACCGAAATATATGACTCGGCGCATCTTGACGACATCGCAGCCGTGGCCGACATAATTCAGATCGGCTCAAAAGCCATGTTCAATCACGAAATTCTGCGACGCTGCGGAAGACTGAAGAAACCTGTCCTGCTGAAACGCAATTTTTCGGCAACTGCCGATGAGTGGCTTGAATCGGCAGACACAATTCTTTCGGAAGGCAACCCCAACGTCATTCTGTGCGAACGCGGCATCCGCACTTACGAAAAGTCGTCGCGCTTCACACTTGATCTTAATTCGGCCATCTACGTCAAACACCATTCGCACCTGCCGCTTCTTATTGACCCATCGCACGCTTACGGCGAATCCTACGGAATTCCAGAACTGGCGCTCAGCGCTGCGGCTCTTTCGGTAGATGCTATTATGCTGGAAGTTCATCCATGCCCGGAAGAGGCGCTGTGCGACCGCCGTCAGGCCTTAAGCCACGACGTCTTTATAAAGCTAAAAAACGATCTTGCGGATATCTGCCGCATAGTAGGTAGAACTCTTGTATAAATGATTGCTCATATATTTCAGGAAGTATGGATTTAATTATGAAAAATCAATTCTTTGTCCTTATTCTTGCTTCATTTCTGTTTGCCGCTTCTGTCACATCATGCGGCGAAGGCATTACTGATTCCGGCGATGGAGATTCAAACGACACTATCGACGGCGACCTTGAACATGAGCAGCAATCCGGTGAAGAATCGGAAGAACAGACGGGAGATGGAGATTCGTCCAGTCAATACAGATGCACGCCGCGTGAATGGACATGTTACGACGAGCGCACAGCCGCCCTGTGCGACGAATACGGCGCAGGATACATAGAAACAATAGAATGCAAAGAATACGAAATCTGCCGCGGGGGCGAGTGCACAGGCGACATTCCCGAAGATGGAGATGATTTTACAGACGGCGATGAAACATCTGACGGTGACGAGTCTTCAGATGGAGACGATATTTCTGACGGAGATGAAATGCCAGACGGCGACGAAACACCCGACGGAGATGAAATGCCTGACGGCGATGAAGACGAAGACTCCGACATTGTCGAGCACGATTACGACGTTGACGACGGTGCATTTTCATCATGCAACGGACTGACCAACACATCACTGAGAACCTGCCTGCACAACCTTATAGATGGCCATACCAGCTTGGGCTACGACAACGCCAGAGAAGTAATGTATGATGAACTCGACAACCAGAACGGTGAGGTCTGCTGCGTTTACACCGGAATATGTGTAGACATGAAATATTCCATAAACGCAGAACACACATGGCCGCAAAGCTACGGTGCAGATTCCGGTTCGGCAAAGTCGGACCTGCATCACTTATTCCCCACGGAAAGCACGGCGAATTCAATAAGAGGCAATTACCGCTTCGGAAATGTCGTCGGAACGCCGGATTGGCAGCAGGGCGGTAGTAAAAAAGGCGACGATGAAAACGGCAGTACGGTCTTCGAGGTACGCGACGACCACAAAGGCGACACAGCCCGCGCCGTGTTCTACATGGCTGTACGCTACAACGGAATCAATGACGAAGGGTTCCTAACAGAAACACAGGAAGCGGTGTTGCGCCAGTGGCACTGGGAAGACCCGCCTGACGAATATGAGGTAGAACGCAACAACAACATCAACAAATATTACCAGCACAATCGCAATCCGTTTATTGATCGCCCGGATTTCGTAGATGCAATGGAAAATTTCGATGACTGATAAATAGAAGTCCCCGCTCATCGGCGGGGACTTTGTCTACAATCCCGGACGGCACGTGCCGTCCTTTTTTTATTCTGCTGCCAATATCAGTATTCAAAAGAACTGCCGCCGATAAACTCACGCAGTATCGACCACGGCGGAACTTCGCGCTCCAGAATTGGAATGAACAGATCAAGAAAGCAGAACAGTCTGTAAGCTTCGGTAAATTCTTCCGCCTTGGTTGGCACTTCCATAAGGAAACGCATTGCAATGGGCTTCAACACGGCCTGCTCGTACACAAGCGAAGTATCGAACATGAAATCGGCTTTCTCCTGGTACGGGAACAGCCACTTACGCTCGCCGGCGCGCACATGACCCCACTGTTTTATGGTTTGCCTGGCGTTGTAGTTGCGGTAAAGACGGTCACGCACCATGCGTCGCAGCAGACGAGTATCGGAAGTAAAAATGCGGTTGTGTTCGTCGATTTTCAACTGTGTAAGAGCAGAAACATAAATGCTGTATTTTCTATCGGCTTCGATGGAATGAGAAAGGCGCGGATTCAGCCCGTGAATGCCTTCTATGGTAAGAATCTGATTTTTCTCAAGCTTCAGCGGAATGGTTTTATGCTCACTGCGCATGCCGCTGGCGAAATTATAGATCGGAGTCTGAACTTCCTCGCCGTTCAGCAGGCGCACCAGATGTTCGTTAAGCAGTTCGATATCCAGCGCGTCGATGTTCTCGAAATCGAAGGACCCGTCCTTATTGCGCGGCGTATCGTCGCGATTGACGTAATAGTTATCCAGCGACAGTCCTACAGGCTGGATGCCGTTTACGTGAAGCTGTATACCGAGTCGTTTCATAAAGGTCGTTTTGCCGGAAGCCGATGGCCCGGCAATAAGAACGACTTTTACATCCTTGCTGCGTTTTTTTATTTCGTCGGCAAGATTGGCTATTTTCTTTTCGTGAAAACCTTCGGAAACGCGAATTATCTGACTGATAGAACCGTCGATGCAGGCCTGATTGAGCTGTCCGATGTTGGAGGCGCCCAGCATTTCGTTCCAGCGGCTGGATTCTTTGTAAGTGTTAAAAAGCTTTTCGCTGTTGTGCGGCTTGCCCTTCATTTTCATATTAGGATCGGGAAACCGCAGAATAAAACCGGGTTTGTAGTAGTGTAGCTCGAATTTGTCGCAGAGCCCGGCATTGGGACCGATGGGGCCGTAAAGAACATCCGAAAAATCCTTGATTCGAGCCAGACGCACTTCGGGTTTCCGCGTAGCGTTAAGCACCATGACCTTTGCCTTGTATCCCTTGGCGGCGTAAAGTTCTGCGGCCTCTTCAGGTGTTAGCGATTCAACCAGAATTTTCTGTCCTTCGGATATAATAGCCTGCATACGGGCTTCTATTTTTTCGAGCATCTTCAAAGTAAGGCGCTTTGTCGGATGAATGAAATCATAATAATAACCGCCGCCCAGCGATTGCCCGATTTCGATTGACGCACCGGGGAAAAGCGAACACACAGCCTCCCCCAGAATCAACGCCATCGTGCGCCGGTATATTCCTGCGCCCTCCTTGGTCTGATAATCGACTGTGGAGATTTCAGAGTTCACATATATCTGGTGATTGATGCTCATAAGGCGTTTGTTGACCATGGCGCCGAGAGCCGGAAACGCACCGGGATGAGGGTGTTCTTTTAAAAGATTGGCGATGCTGGTTCCCGGATTGATCTGGATTTTCTTACCGTTGAAAACGACTTCGATTTTATTGTGGCTCATACAAACACTCTCCGCTTTATTTATTTAATCAGTTTTTCGCCGCATTTTTATCAATGTTCACAAATTCCACGCGGTCACCGGCGGCCAGGCCCCATTTCTTCGCCTGCCCCCCGTTTATTTCAAGCACATAACGCGATTTGCCGACCACATAATGGCTGGATTCATCGAAAGGTTTCGCTGAATGCACAATGCCAAGAATGCTCAGGTCATCCCTTATGAAAATCATGTCCAGTTCGATCAGAGTGTCCTTCATCCAGAAAGACTGCTGTTCTTCTGCCGGAAAAAGAAAGATCATACCGCGATCCGGCGGCAGAGTGTCGCGGAACATAAGACCGATGGCACGCTCGTATGGACTGTCGGCGATTTCGACATTGTATATAACACGTCTGCCGTTTGAGGCCGTGATTACGACCTGCGGTAAAGATATTGCTGTTTCTTTCGCTCCTCCGACACCGATCTTCTGCTTTTCTCCGGCCAGAAGTACAGGCTGATTCCCTGCTGCGATGAACGCAAATGATAATAAAAGAAACAGCACTATGATGATTTTCGACAGCTTTCTCATCACTTCAATCACATATGAAAATAGGTTTTATTCAGACACTGTTCAATCATAAGAATCATTCAACGATATCATTATACACCATTGTTGCATGGATTGAAATCTCTTGACACAGAATACTTATATTCAGCATATTTCTATAAGGAGGACTGATGAGATATATGGGAATAGACTTCGGAACGCAAAGAATCGGACTGGCGCTGTCGGACGAAATGGGCTGGACTGCTCAGCCGCATTCGGTGCTTAAGCACACTTCGCTTGAAAATGACCTGAACGCTCTGGCGGAAATCATCCGGGAGAACGAAGTCGGGTACATCATAATCGGTTTGCCGAAACACATGTCTGGTGCTGAAGGTGAAATGGCGGCAATGGCGCGCACTTTCGCCGAAACCGCAGCGGCGAAGTTCGGCCTGCCCGTAGAATTCATGGACGAGCGGCTTTCCTCAATGGCCGCCGAACGCGCCCTTATAGAAGGCGGCGTAAGAAGGGATAAACGGCGCGGCGTCGTCGATAAAGTGGCGGCTGCGCTCATCCTGCAAACATACCTTGACTTGAAAGGCTGATACATTGGCGAAAAAAGCTGTATTCCCGGCGATAATATTAATTGCCGTATCGGTTCTCGGCTACGCATACCTGCAATATGAAAAAATGGAAAGCTGGCTTGGAACTCCCGCCGGAAAAGGCGAAACGGTCAGGGTGCTTGATATTCCACGCGGAACCGGTGTTCGGGCGGCGCTGGGAATGCTTATAAAAGCAAAAGTCGCTGCGCCGACGCCTTACCTGAAGTTTATTACGAGAATAAAAGAGCTGCCAGAAATTCAGGCTGGAGAATATGAATTCAGCGACGCACAATCCCCACTCGAAATGATCGAGCAGATGGCGGCGGGACGAGTCAAACTCCATCAATTCACCGTGCCGGAAGGATTACGCTTCACAGAAATCGCAAACATAGTCGAAAAAGCCGGCTTCGGCAAAGCCGCCGATTTCATCAAGCTTGTCTCATCAAAGAAAACAGCGGAGAAATTCCATATACCAGCCGAAAATCTTGAAGGATATCTGCTGCCCGAAACATACAGTTTTCCCAGAAATGCGACGCAACTGGAAATCGTCGAACAGATGATTTCCGGCATGAATCGACTCTGGGGCCCAAAAGAAGAAGATCAGGCACACAAACTTGGATTAAGCCGCCATCAGATAATGACGCTGGCCTCCATAATTGAAAAAGAAGCGGCGCTGCCGGAAGAACGCCCGCTGGTATCTTCGGTTTACCATAACAGGCTTGAACTCAAAATGCCGCTGCAGGCCGATCCGACAATTATCTACGGGCTGAAGAACTATAACGGCAATATTTCAAAAGCGGACATCAGAAATCCGCATCCCTGGAATACATACGTTCACACCGGGCTTCCCAAAGGACCAATAGCCAACCCCGGAGCGGCTTCGATCAAAGCCGCGCTCTTCCCGGCGGAAACCGATTACATATTTTTTGTGGCGCGCAACAACGGGTCACACCATTTTTCATCCACGCTGGAAGAACATAACCGCATGGTGCAGAAATATCAGATAAACGGAGAAAAAGCAGATTAAAAGCCACCTCGCAACAGGTGCAACCAGCCGGTAATCTATGATTCTGAAGTCCTCTAAAGGAAAATGCCGCT
>JAKQSH010000495.1 GCA_029570245.1 Deltaproteobacteria bacterium
GGACTGGATTTGACCGGCATGTTCGAGCTTACAGACGGCGGATATCTCATGTCCGGCACATGGTGGACCGGCGGAGACGACCACCTGTGGGTGGCCCGCACCGATTCGGTAGGGCGCATGTCGTGGCTTAAGCAGCTTAACGACGAAGTTGACGACGGTGCTCCTTCCATCCGCCTTACCGGCGAAGGCGGCGCACTCATGGCCGGATACACGACACACGGCACGGATCGGCACAGCCTGTGGCTTACGCGTTTGCCGGTAAAAACCGGAGACATTCAGCTTGATCCGGCAGCGGCTTCAGTCACGGATGAATCATTCAACGTCGTGGAAAATCTATGCATGAACTTCAGCGACTCAGTATACGCACTGACAGATTTTAATGTGGTTTTCACTGCTGAACTCATTGATGTTGCGGAAGTTCATCCTGCAGTGACAGACCTCGTGCAATAACAGAAGAGCTGATCGGGCGGTACGCTGTGAAGATTCAAGTGCCGGAAAAAATAATAACCCAGCGGTTGCTGTTGCGCCGTCATCGAATGGACGACCTGCCGGGCATGCTTGATTTTCTGGAAAACCATGAGGCCACAAAATATCTGGCTTTTACCGACTCGCAGAAGTCTCCTGATGGCGCCCGCGACATGCTGGAAATGATCATCGCATCCTACGAAACAGACGAGCCGATATTTTCTCTCGCTGTAACAGAAATTGAAGGTGGCCGTTTTATTGGATTCTGCGGATTCGGACCATGCGAAAACGGCGGAGAAATGGAAGTGTTTTACAACATCATTCCCGAAAAACAGAAACAAGGGTTCGCCAGTGAAGCATTAAAGGCGCTTGTTTCGCATGCCTCCTGTCGTTTTCGCCCACACAGGCTGGTTGCTGTCGTTATAAGCAGCAATCTTGCATCCGTAAAAGTTGCCGAGAAAGCCGGGTTTAAATACAGCGGACCGGCAATCAGGCTGGGGCGGGCAGGAATGCGTTACGTTCTGGAACTCTCCTGACGGCATTGGTGCAGATGGCCACGCCTTACGCCACGTCGCACAGCAGATGCGGACTGTGACTTGATTCTGCATATCGGCTCCGGTATGATTGAGCAATCAATGTTCATACGCTTGTATGTGAAAGGTAGTCTCCAATTCAATGAAAATAGCGATAGTCAGCAGAGCCGACAGCATAGGCGGTGGTGCAAGCCGGGTTGCATCGAACATCTGCGAAGTATTCCGGGCTGCCGGGCACAGCGCCGATCATTGGCGGCTTGAAAACAGCGGAACGACTGGCGAAGACGGCAATTGCATATATGGCAGAGGCTTGCGCCGGGATGTGCTGAACCTGTTGCGTGGCGCGCAGCACAGTATCGGACTGGTTGAAGTGCTTCCGCTTGAATTGGCTGAGTTTGGACGCGCGGTGCTGAAAAACGGATACGACATAATTCATTTTCACGATATAACATGGTCAGTCTCGCCTCTTACAATACTGGTTTCATCGTTTTACTGTCCGACCTTATGGACATTTCACGATTATTCGCCATTTACCGGCGGTTGCATATACCCTGATGGATGTAATAAATATTTAAAAGACTGCAAAGTATGTCCACAATACAATAACTGGCCCCTGGGAGGACGTTTCGATTTCGCAGACCGTCTTCTTGCAATAAAAAAAATAGTTCATCGTTACGGAAAATTCACCAGCATTGCACCTTCCGCATGGATGGCGGAGACTGCTTACGCATCTGGAAACATCAGACAGCGCCCACTGGTAATTCATAACGGGGTGGATACTGAAAAATTCAAGCCGCGCAACAAGCATGAAATCCGTCGCCATCTTGGTTTGCCGGTGGACAGAAAAGTCGTGGTCCTGTTGGCCCACAATCTTGAAGACCCGCGTAAAGGTGTCCATTATGCCGTTGATGCACTGAAATCAGTGAAAGCCAGTCTCAACCCTTTCATTCTCGCCATCGGTCAGAAATCATCGCACTTTATAGAAGCTATCAGTGATTTCGATCATTCTGTCAGCGGCTACGTTGCGTGTGAGGAATACAAAAGCCAGCTTTATTCGGCGGCTGATGTGTTCCTTAATTGCTCTCTCGCCGACAATCTCCCTCTTGTGGTTCTCGAAACCGCCGCTTGTGGAGTGCCCACCGTCGGTTTCGCAACTGGAGGAATTCCTGAAATTGTCGAACAGAACGGCAGCGGTTATCTGGCTCCAATGTTTGATGCTAAATCTCTGACGGAAGCGCTTGATATGTCGTTGAGCGGCGACGTTGCCGGAAAATGGGGAGCACGTGCCCGCCAGATTGCCGAAAATGAATTTTCATTCGAACGGCTCTACGAACGGCATCTGACGACATACGAACAATGTGTCGAAAAATTCAAAAAGGCCAGATAAACTTCTGCTGAAAGTTTAATTGTATCTATTAAGAAAATTTCCAGCGGCCTTTTTTATTTTTCTCAGAATAGCAGCAGCATCAAGATATTCAACAATATAACGAGGCAGTTTCCCGCTTCTTGCCAGCGAAGCTTCCTTCCATATTGTAATTTCCTTTTTGCGGGTGCTGTTGGCACAGAGGGCGTAATACAAGGCGCCAGGCACAGAAAACACCGGGGCCGTTTCTCGCGGCTCAGCGTCGTTCTGGTCGCTGGAATGCAGCATACCGCCCAGAACAGAAGCGGTTTTATAGTCGGGTCTGTACAGCAGATCGAGCAGCTTTACCGCAAATACAGCATGAGCACCGCGCAGTTCCGGGAAACGGCTCTGAATGTCTTCAAAATTACTCGAAAAGTCCAGAATTCCCTGCTGAACAGCTTCGATCTGCGCATCATTTGCATGTGGTCTGGTGCAGGGTTCCATTCTGCCGTTTTCTGACTCGCGATAATCGAAAGTCGTTCCATGCGGTGCCTTGGTGAGCAATTCTAAAGCGGTCACAAAACTGAAGTCCGAAGTCTGTCCGGGATTTATTGCATAAGAACGCTTTACGTTGAACTCCGAAGTATCCGGGCTTATGCCGGTAATGCCGTAATAATAGCCGAATAGCTCAATGTCCGGGTTCCTGCTGGAGATTATTCTATAAAGTGAGTCCTGCATTTCGCCTGTCCAGCCGATGTCAACCACTGCTACACGGCTACTGTCGAACACTCCTTCCTGCTCAAGATATCTCAGCATGGATTTTCTTTTTTCGGCGGCAATATCAATGATGCGGCGTCTCAGAGGCTCGCAGCTGCGCAGGCAATTTCTTATGATTTCAATGCTTTTTTCCGGGAGTTTCTCATCTTTTCCCTCTGGAGTGCGGCGCCCTTCGAAGTTGCTGACATAAGAATCCAATTCTTCGTATGTGAGATTGAGACGCCAGGCCAGCATGTTTTTGGTAAGGCGTCCGAAGTCAATTGTGGCGATGCGGATGTCTCTTTCGCAGAGATCGAAAATTGCCGAAAAATGCGAAGTCTGCCGCGCAACATACAGGTAACGCAGCTCAAGCCCAAGCTTGCGTTTATTGTTGATGATTTCGGCTATTTTCATCATTATCTGACCGTCGCGGGCCAGAAAATACAATCTTCCGAATCCATCAGCCATGGCATTTTCGATGGTGCTTTCGACCAGTCCGAACAATATCGGTCCGCCCAGGCCGGCACCGATATCGTAATATGAATTTTTATTATAAGGGTTGTTCCGCCTGCACATACGGCTTGTTCCTGCGTACAACTGGCGGTACGGATCGGATTCGTCAAGATATATCAGTTCGGAACGCTCAAGCCCGCACTCATCAGACAGATTCGCTCTTATTCCCAGCGACGCCGGAATTTTGAGGTCTGCAATCCGGTTTGCCCCGTAATGTTCGACTTCTTTTGCGTTTGCGTTTTCGGATGTCAGCATATGCCGGAAAAGATCGCCGGAATCTTTGCTCAAGCCAGTTTCCGAACGCAGATACAACCCGCATGAGCCCTGAGATATTCCGGCTTTCTCAAGTATCCGCTCAACAAGCTTTCGGCTGTAATACGTATCCGAAACAAAAACCAGGCGCTCATGCTCCGCCAGTGATTTTATTTTTTCCATATGCCTTGCAATCGGAATGCTGAAATCGTAAACGAGGTCTTCTTCAATGGAAACAAGCCTGCTGACAGATGTGTCATCAAGACGCCAGAGCTTTCCGATACGGCGGTAAATCTCACCCAGGGAGTTTGGATTGCCGTTTTCAGCAGCGACTCTGATCCTGAAAAATCCCTCAGATAAAATTTTTTCAGGCAACAGATCGCGATGGCGCCCGGCAAGTAAATGCCCCATAACAGCGAAAATGCCGCTCTGCGTGGCAGTACGCGCCGTCACAATCGTTCCGAATATTCCGCAGGAAAAAATTCTCATGTTATCCGTAACATTATAACCGTTCGATTAAGCTTGCTGAAACTTGAAGCTGCATTGTATACGAATAAACATAGCATTTGAAGTTTTTGTTGTCCGGCGTTTGCACCTGACAATCCAACCTGCATTGAATGCCAGTTCGATGACCGGGTGTGTATCTTTTCAGAAAAAAACAGGAGGCTGCGATGGAAATGCTGAGACTTACCCAACCCAAAATGAAAGGTCAGAGCGTGTTGCGTCTGCAGGAACTGGCCGGCAGCCTGGGGTTTGACTGCGGCAGGAACGACGGCATTTTCGGCCCGAAAACGGAAGAAATGCTGAAAAAGCTGCAGGCACATCTTGGACTAGAGGCTGATGGAATATGCGGGCCTGTAACCTGGAAAGCAATAATGAAAGCAGTTGAAGAAAAAACGACCAGGCATGAAAAAGAAGCCAGGGCTGCGGGCGGACTCATTGTAGATGTGCGAGGTTTGCATTCGCCACCGGTTAATTTCAAGAAAAAACGCAGCTGGTCTGAGATCAGAGGCGTCACGCTGCACCAGACCGGCATAAAAATGTCGGATAAGCCCTCCGGCTGGTACAGCCTCAATGCTCATATTGGAGTTACCCAGGACGGAAAAATCATTCTGGCCAACGATCCGACGGATTT
>JAKQSH010000317.1 GCA_029570245.1 Deltaproteobacteria bacterium
AAAGTTCGGCGTTTGCCGTTTCAAGTTTAAGCAGATATCGGTCTGCGCCGGCCTCACGCCACATTCTGTATGTATCATAATCCCACTCGCCACACGAAAGAGTAATTCTGACATCGAAACGGTTCTTGATCTGCTCAACCGCAATCGCCAGTTTTCTTGTTTCCATAGCCGGATTCTGTCCTGATTGCAGCACGATTGTTTTAAATCCTCTGGCTGCGACAGTTCCGGCCAGATCGACCAGCCGCTCCCAATCAAGAACATAGCGGTGCAGATTTTTTCGGTGATGATTCAGACCGCAGTAACGACATGTCGCATTGCAATAATTGCTGAATTCGATGATGCCACGCAACTGCACGAAATTGCCATGCACAGCCCGACGGATTTCGTCGGCGCGGCGGCAGACTGAATCCGTTGCGGATTTGTCTTTAATGATCTCCAGTATTTCGCTGAACTGCATCTGTGACATTTCAGATCAGGCTTTCGATTCCGCCGAATGGTTCTAGCGCCCGTTCGAGAACGCCCTGAACATAGGATATTGTGATGCCATAATTGGTGATCGGTACACCGTGATCCAGCGCTTCATCCATGCGCACGCACATTCCTTTCGGCGTCAGCATGCAACCGGCGCAATGAATGACAAGTTTGTATTTTTCCATGTCTTCCGGGTAGTCACGCCCCTGAACGTTCTCGAAAATTATGTCGCGTCCTGTGTACTGGCGCACCCAGCGCGGAATTTTCACCCGTCCGATATCGTCAGCAATGGCATGATGCGAACATGCCTCGGAAATGAGCACCCTGTCGCCGTCTTTCAGCGTGTCAATGGTTTTTACTCCCTGTACAAACTTTGCAAGATCGCCCTTCTGGCGCGAGAAAAGTATTGAGAAAGTAGTCATTTTTATATCCGGCGGCAAGTCTCCGGCGACCTTAAGAACAACCTGGCTGTCGCAGATCACCAGTTTCGGCTTTTCGGCCAGCTTGTGCAGCGTCGCGAAAAGCTCGCGGTCTTTTACGACAAGAGCAGAGGCATCGTTGTCAAGAATATCGCGGATGGTCATAACCTGCGGCAGAATAAGGCGTCCGCGCGGAGCTTCAAGGTCAATCGGAACAACCAGCACCACCACATCGCCGCCGGTAATCAGATCGCCCACAACACTGTTTTTCAGCGAGGCGATTTTTTCAAGCTCGGTCGCCATGGCATATTTGAGTTCGCTCATGCCGGATTTGTCTGCAGCGCTTACATAATAGGCGTCTGGCAGTGGCGCTTTCCAGTCCGGCTTCAGGTCACACTTGTTTACAACAACAAAATGCCTCATGTTTCTGGCTTTTACCTGAGCCATGATATCATCTTCGTATGGCCCCCAGGTTCCGGTTTCAACAACTATAAGCGCCAGATCGGCACTGGCGAATTCCTGCATGGCGCGCTTTACGCGCATCTGCCCCAGCTCACCTTCGTCGTCGATTCCGCCGGTGTCGATGAAAATTACCGGGCCGAAAGGCAGAAGCTCGAAGGCTTTCTGCACCGGATCGGTGGTTGTCCCCGGAACATCCGAAACCAGCGAAAGCGGTTGTTCGGTAAGAGCGTTAATAAGCGATGATTTGCCGACGTTACGTCGTCCGAGCAATACGATATGAGGCCTCAGCCCCTTGGGTTCATTCTGCATTAGTAAAAACCTCCAGAAAATAAGCACGCAAAATCTCTGCTGAGATCAATATTGACATTAATGTCGAATAGTCAAAAATATTCTTGAGAATTCCTTTTTTAGATGTAGATTGGCTGCGGAATGAAAACATTGTTTCACAAATTGAACAGCTTTTATGACAAACGAGAAATCGTTGCTATTATATTGTTTGAATGGTCGTAGAAAATGCAGCATGCTTATCTCAGTAAGACACGTTTAGCTTAATTGTGAACTTTTTAATGGAAGGCCCGTGTCATGTCGTCTGAAAAAACTTTTATTAATGTCGAACATATCGAAAAACTGCTGGCTGACGCCAAAAACGCCGGCAAATCCGTAATTGATGATGTCATTCGTGAGGCGCGGAAAGCCAAAGGACTCACTCCCGAACAGGCTGCCGTGTTGCTCCAACTGGATGACGAAGACACCTGGCAGGAAGTGTTCAGAATCGCAAGAGAAATCAAGCTTGAAATATATGGCAAGCGCATTGTTTTCTTCGCTCCTCTCTACGTTTCCAACTATTGCGTAAATCGCTGCGAATACTGCGGATTCAGAGGAGACAACGAGGCATCGGTTCGCCATGCTCTCACGATGGAGGAGCTTCGCAAGGAGATTCTGGCCCTCGAAAATGCAGGACACAAGCGCGTACTTATGGTTTACGGCCAGCATCCCAAATACGGTCTTGATTATATGGTCAACACCATCCGCACCGCTTACGAAACCAAAACACCGGATGGCAAAGGCGAAATCAGGCGTATCAACGTTAACGCCGCTCCAATGGAAGTGGCGGATTACAAAGTTCTCAAGCAGGAAGGCATCGGAACTTATCAGGTTTTCCAGGAAACCTATCATCCCGGAATGTATGCAAAATATCATCCGGCCAATACGCTTAAGGGAGACTACAGATACAGACTTTATGCGCTGCACCGCGCCCAGGAAGGCGGTCTTGACGACGTGGCGATCGGCGCGCTGGTGGGTCTTTACGACTGGAAATTTGAAGCTCTGGCTATGCTCTTTCACGCATTGGATATGGAAAAAGAGTTTCACGTCGGCCCGCATACCATTTCGTTCCCGCGTCTTGAGCCAGCGTACAACACCCCCCTGCCGGAAACCACACCATATAAAGTTTCGGATCGCGATTTTAAGCGGCTTGTCACGATACTGCGTCTGATGGTTCCTTACACCGGAATGATTCTTACCGCTCGCGAAAAACCTGAAATGCGTCACGAACTGTTCGAACTGGGAATTTCTCAGATCGACGCCGGCTCATGCATAGCCATAGGCGGCTATCAGGAAAAAGCCGAGCGCATGGAAAAGCAGCAGTTCAAGATTTTCGATGATCGTTCTCTGGACGCCGTAACGCGCGAACTGGCCGAGATGGGATACATCCCTTCATTCTGCACATCCTGCTACCGTTCGCATCGCACCGGTGAGCATTTTATGGAATTCGCGAAAGAAGGCGGAGTAAAAACATTCTGCCAGCCCAACGCACTGCTGACCTTCCAGGAATTCCTAATCGACTACGCGTCACCCGAAACGCGCAAAGTCGGAGAGGAGCTGATCCGCCGTGAAACCGAGATTCTGAACATCAAGGAAAAAGAGCGGGTGGCCAAGCGTATGGAAGAAATCAAAAACGGCAAACGAGACGTGTTCTTCTGAGCCGCAGGCAGTGACATTTTTATTGCGTTTATGACGCAGCGAGTATTTTTCCGCTGTTTGCGCAACGCATTAAAATCAGACAGTTACGTTGAGAACGACGTATTCTTGTCTTGACATGTTGAGCTATTTTCATTATTTTCTGAAAATAATGAAAACGCTCTACTGGCAGGTGTATGATGTTTAAAACGGCAGGTAAATACCATTTCGCAATTCTGATGATTATTGCGCTTGCATCTTTTGTTTGTCCGGCGTGCATGAGCGACTCCGGCGACGATGATTCAGAATGGGACAAAAGCGATGGAGACTCTGATTCTGCGGAAATTGCAGAAGAGGACGGCGATAACGATTATGAAAACTCCGAAGAGACGGATTCCGAACTGTGGGCGATGAAATTTGCCATCGCCTATTACTGTACGCTGCCGCCGCCTTTCCCGCCAACTGCCGAATTTCAGCTCATTCTTACCGGTGTCGCCAGGCTGCTTGTTAATCAGGATGGTCAGGACTTCAATTTTCAGGAAGACATCTGCGATCTCTCGATGGACATTATCGGTGATTTCGGACCGCTTAAGCTTGATATAATTTTCCCGCAGAAAGCCATCGACGCCGTTCCGACACTACCCCGTTATGCAACTCTGACATCTCAGGAGCCCGGCGCGGTTTTCCATGCAGACTCGATTCTCGACCTTTACGGTCTGGATCAGAGCAAAATGGACGATCCGATGTACGAAGATATTCACGATCTGGAAGCTATCATAGAAAACGACATCCCTCTTGATCAGATCGACGACGAAAGAGTTGTTGACTTCGAGGGTGACGGCATTCCAGGCGTAACCGCCAGACTGACCGGAACAGTGGACGGTGCGGTATACGTGGTTTTTCGCATGCTGCGCGCGCTTGACGGTGAACTTATCAAAGACGGTCTTATTGAAGGAACAATAGAATCATCAGTAGAAATGATTACCATCGGCGCCGACAGCCCTATATTCGAATATCAGCTGGATTTGCAGCCGTATACGGTGGAAGAACTCAATCGCTTTGAGTTTATCCGTCTGGAAGATCAGAGCATGAGCTGCGAGAATCTCTATGATCACGAGAGCGAGCTGTTTTCATACAATCCGATGGATTATGTCGATTCACTGGAAGAGTCGGAATAAGGAAATCTAACGATGCTGACGAACGTAAAGAACAGGATACTTATTATGCTGTTTCTCCTGTTCTCAGTGTGTCCGTGTAAGCTTGAAGCCAGCCCGCTTGATCTATACGGATTCGGTTCCCGTTCGATAGCCATAGGAGGCGCAGCCACCGCTGCGGCGGACGATTATTCAGTCATTTTCTACAACCCAGGAAGAATGGGCTTCGTTCAGAATTCTTTCGGCGTAAACTTTCTGATGTCCTTTGACGACGTGAAAATTTCCTTGAAAGATCGCCCTTCAGGCTACGATGTGCCTACTGATATTTACAACGCACTTCCGCTTGATCCCAGTGTCAGGAAAATGAGCGAGCGCTATATTCCTACTTCCGAGTTACGGCATGCTCGCAGTGGTACCGGTGACGATCCCAACACGTACACTCTGAACGGCGGCATCGTTCACGATTTCGGCCTTTACTGGTTCAAAGTCGGCGCGGCCTTCAGTATTCCGCTGCAATCGCTGGTTCATGCTGATTTTCACTTCGTTGATGAACGCGAACAGTTTTTTTCCAACAAACTGTATTTTCAGCTTTTGAACAGGCGCGCCAGTCGCCCTTCCGGCATGCTGGCCATGGCTTTCCGTCCAATCGACTGGTTCGGATTCGGTGCGGCGGTTAATATATTCGCGAACATCAGGGCGAAAACCAATATGTTTGTGCCGGATGCTCTGGACCAGGAAAACATGTATTTTCTGGTCAACGCAGAAGTAAAATACGACGCTGCGGTGCTGGTCGGCGTTCACTTTGAGCCGCTTTCGTGGCTTGGTATCGGCCTTGCGTTCCGTGATCGCTCGTGGTTTCAGGGCGAAATAAACAATGAACTGCAATTCTGGAATTTCGAAATATATGAAGGCGAACCGGTAACAAAGCAGAATTTCGACTATTCATACTCGTTCTCGCCGCGCGTCGTTCAGGGCGGACTGCGTTTCGATTTTTCTCCGGTCAGCATTTCAACCGACGTCGCCTGGGTCATGTGGTCCGAATTCCGACCGGAGGTGAACGGCAACGACAGCGGATTCAACAATATCGTCACCGCCCGCCTGGGAGTGCGTTATTCTCCTCTTACATGGCTGGATGTCGCCATCGGCGGCGGATACGTGCCGAGTCCTGTGCCGGATCAGAACGGCAGAACAAATTATGTCGATAATGACCGGGTTGAAATAACGACCGGCGCTACATTCAAACTGCCGTGGGTGGAAGGTCTGTCGGTTGATCTGCATGCACAGTTCTTAACGCTCATTCCGCGCAGCGTCAACAAGGACACCGACGCTTCAAATCCTCTCATCGACGAGTTTCCAGCGGCGCGTGACATAAAAAGCGACGAAGAACTGGTATCATCTCAAGGACTTCAGACCAACAATCCCGGCTTTCCGGGCTACAGTTCGTCGGGACTTGTGGCGACTGTCGGCGTCGGGCTGAACTACGCTTTTTAAGCATTTCCACAAAAACATCATTTGAATTCCGGCGGCTTCGTGGCAATATCGTTGCGTCGCATGGGTTTATCAATATCAATCTTCATTCGCGTGAGGTATAAATATGAGAACAGTCGAAACCATTCCTCCATCTTTTCCCGAAGTCGAAATGAATAAGCTGCTCGGCTGGAATGCCGGCGAACGCTGGCAGGTTGTCTGCGGTGACGCGGGACACTGGCGCGTCGGAATATATTCGCCTGGTGAAAGTTCACCTGCCGATATCGCCGAGCTTGAGAAACACAACATCCCGGAGTTCTTCCTGCTGCTTTCCGGGCGCATGAGTCTTCTGCTGTCCGAGGGCGGGAATCTGCACGAACTGGCCCTGGAAATAGGCAAGCCGACGCTTATCAGTGCGCCGCACTGCGGTTTCTGCCCCGACGGCCCACATACTGGAACTGCTCTGGTTGTGGAACGCGACGCTTTTTCTACGGAATGCCGCAAACCTCAGGAGTGGTAAAAATGTCTGCTGTAAAAGTTCTTGTTACCGGCGGCGCCGGATATATAGGGAGCGTTACGTCCAAACTTCTCAGTCGCGCCGGTTTTGAGGTTACTATCTTCGACAATCTCAGCACCGGCCACAGGGAACTTGCACGTTATGGCGAACTGGTGGTCGGCGATCTTATGAATTCGGAAGATGTCGAAAAGCTTTTTGCCGGTCGAAGTTTCGATGCTGTTGTGCATTTTGCGGCTCTTTCACTGGTCGGAGAGTCAGTAAAGATTCCGCTCTGGTACTACCGTCACAATCTGCTTGGAGCGCTGAATCTGCTGGATGCCATGCACAAACATAACGTGCGCAACATCGTTTTCTCGTCCACTGCCGCCACATACGGAGAACCGGAAGGAACGCCGATTGAGGAAACGCATGCCAAGCGCCCGATAAGCCCTTATGGACGCTCGAAAATGTGTATAGAATGGATGCTGGAAGACGCCTCTCGTGCATTGGACATCCGCTATGCGGCGTTGCGTTACTTCAACGCCGCCGGAGCGGACCCGGAAGGAGAATGCGGAGAATGGCATGTGCCGGAATCGCATCTGATTCCAAATCTTCTGCGCACCGCCGCCGGTCTTGAGCCGATTTTCAGAATTTTCGGCAGTGATTACCCTACCCCGGACGGCACATGCATTCGCGATTACATCCATGTGCAGGACCTGGCATCGGCGCACAAGCTGGCCATTGATTATCTGCTGTCTGGCGGAGCGCCGCAGTCGATGAACCTTGGTTCGGCAACCGGAACTTCTGTGCGCCGCATGTACGACATCGCCTGTGCGGTGTCCGGCAGAAAAATTCCGCTGGAGGAATACGAGCGACGCGCCGGCGACCCGGCGGTTCTGGTGGCTTCGCGCGGCAAAGCCGAAAAACTGCTGGGCTGGAAGCCTCAGTTTGAAAATCCTGAAGCAATGATAAGAGATGCCTGGAATTTTTATGAGAAAAACGGCTTCGCGCCGAAAATCAGGTAAGGAGCAAACAAAATGACGATCAGCCCCGAAAAACTGGAACTGGATGCAAGGGAATTCCGACGTATTTACGGCAACGGCGGAAAAATCAGCTGGGTTGCAGCGCCAGGACGCGTGAATCTTATCGGAGAGCACACTGATTACCATGAGGGTTTTGTGTTTCCAGCGGCAATTGATCGTCATGTGCGCATTCTGGGGCGCGCGCGCAACGACCGCAAAGTCAGAATATTTTCTGCGACATTCAACGGTTCTTATGAGTTTTCGCTGGACACCTCCATGTCGGATGTAAAAGGCTGGGCGCGCCGTGCTGAGGGGATCATCCGCACCGTACTTGACGCCGTGGACGAGAAACACGGCCTGGACATATGGATGGACGCAGATTTGAGCGTCGGCGGCGGTCTTTCAAGCTCGGCGGCTTCGATGGCGGTTCTGGGAACGCTGGCCGCTCTGCTGCATGGACGAACGCTCGAAAAGATTGCCTTTGCAAAAACACTGCAGGCCGCAGAGCACAGTTTTGCCGGGCTTAAGTGCGGGATAATGGATCAGCTGGCTATTCTGCTTGGCAAAGCCGGCCATGCCCTGCTGCTGGACTGCCGCGACCTGGCGACCAGCCATGTGAAGCTTCCGGCGGAATGGGCGCTGGTTATCATGGACACCAACGTCAAACATGATCTGGCATCGTCAGAATACAACAAACGCCAGATCGAATGCGGAACTGTGCTGGATGCTCTACGCAGACGCCGCCCGGAAATCCGCTCGCTGCGCGATGTTTCTTTCAATGAGCTTGAAGCTGTTCGCGATGAATGCGATCCGGTCGGCATTAAGCGCTGCCTGCATGTACTGTCAGAAAACGAGCGTGTACATAAGGCGGTTGCAGCTCTTGAAAACGCAGACGCCCGCAGCATCGGAGAACTCTTCGCCGCTTCACACAAGAGCCTGCGCGACGACTACGCCGTAAGTTGCAGAGAGCTTGATGCCATGGTCGAAGCCGCAGCTGACGCACCAGGCATAATCGGTTCACGCATGACTGGCGGCGGTTTCGGCGGCAGCACGGTCAATCTGGTTCACAAAGACCAAGCACATTCTTTCGCGGAACACGTCAGCGAAAAGTACCGCAAAGCAACTGGAATTGATGGCAAGGCAATTATCGTCACGACTTCCGACGGGGTTGTAACCGGAAATTTGTGATTTCAGAAACGAGTACAGCAAAAAGCCCGCAGATTTGCGGGCTTTTTGCTGTAAAAATCAGATTTTCACGTTCCCCTTCCCAATTTCTTAACGTTTTTTTTGTCGCTTTGAGCTTGATATTAAAAGCCGCTTTCGTATAAGGTATGCATGCGGTTCCGCCTTGCGCGTTCTCTGAAAAACCCAACATCCATATTTCTCAAACCCTACAAGGAAGGGAGTAGACGGATGAAGATTGAGATATGCGATATTCCTGCCGAATTGAAGAAGAACCCAGACGTGATAAAATCAAGGACTCTGGGCTTCGGACAGCTGTTCACCGACCGTATGTTCATCACTAAATGGAACAAAGAAAAAGGTTGGCACGACGCAAAAATCCAGGCGCATCAGGCTCTTACGCTTGACCCTGCCGCCCTGGTATTCCACTATGGACAGGAAATTTTCGAAGGTCTTAAGGCTTACAGGCAAACAGACGGCGGCGTGTCGCTGTTCCGCCCAGAAATGAATTGCATCCGCATGAATCAATCTGCGGAACGCCTGATGATGCCGACGATTCCTGTAGAACTGCAGCTGGAAGCGATCAAAAAACTCGTCAGTCTGCTCAATGACTGGGTGCCTTCGCAGGATGGATACTCGCTGTATCTGCGACCGACCATGATCGGCTCCAATGCCGAACTCGGCATCAAGCCGGCCAGCGAATATTTGTATTTCATAATCTGTTCGCCGGTTTCGGGCTATTTTGCCGATGGGTTCAAAACTATAAAGATCGTCACCAGCGAAAAATACGCCCGCGCTGCCGAAGGCGGTACTGGCGCGGCCAAATGCGGCGGAAACTACGCCGCCAGCCTCAAGGCGCTTAAGGAAGCCAAAGAGGCCGGCTATGCCCAGAACGTCTGGCTGGACGGCAAAGAGCATCGCTATATAGAAGAAATGGGCGGCATGAACATCATGTTCGCCTATGG